>URJU01000184.1 GCA_900548315.1 uncultured Coprococcus sp.
TCTCGTGGGCTCGGAGATGTGTATAAGAGACAGGCACTGGTATATATAACATGATATTGCCACTCTTCATGAGAACTGCAGCCATGATTATCTGTCCTGCATTGTGGCTCACCGCTCCAAGTATGCTTGTACCCAGAAGTCCAAAAAATCTAAATTTCTTACATACCGTCATGACAAGAAGACTGAGCACTGCTCCCGCAAGACTATATACCATCACCGACAAATTGCCAAATAGCAATGCCGATAAAAATACCCTCACCAGTGATACCATCCATGCAGCCCTCGCATCCATCCTGAACAATACAACTATTGTCACAAGATTTGCCAGTCCAAGTTTTACTCCTGGAACAGTCATGTTCACCGGAATCAAAGACTCCAGATATGAAAATACCATAGCCGCCGCTATGAACATACCCATATATGCTATTTTCTTTGCAGTCCATATGTTTTTGCTCACTTTATATCCACTTCCTGTTCCTGCCCACCATGAACCTCTATCACGAGCTTATGTGGAAGACATGTTATCGTCTCCCCGTTCTTGTCCTTCGCCCCCATTCGGACACACACCTTGTCTGGACAGTCCGCTGACTTCATACTGACAGCACCATCTCTTACCTCAACGGTATTGCTGCCCATATCTGACCGAAATGTATAAACATCATCCACACTCAGATCAACCGTCTGCGCAAGTTTGTCATCTATATATATATACGCAGTGCTCCCCTGCCCAAATCCATATTTCACGATAAGTACACCTGCTGCCCCCATGGTCAAAAGTACAAGAGCAAGTACGATATCACGTTTTTTTATTGTATATTTCTCTTCCTTTTCCATATCAGCCATCATCCATCATTCATATTTTATACTGTAACCTGTTTCCGATAATGTAAAACGATCACTAAGCCCATCACTGACATATACATTCTTCTGATCATCTATCAGTACAACCTCCGCACCGTACCTGCTGACGGTCTCCATCGCTGAATCTCTGTCAAGCAGCATACACAATGTAGAGAGTGCATCGCTCATTAACCCGTTGTCACACACTACTGTTGCCGCTATCGTATGTTTCCATGCCGGATATCCAGTCTCTGGATCCAATATGTGATGATACCGTTTCCCATCCTTCTCGAAAAACTTCTCATAATCTCCTGATGTAGATACAAATAACGTCTCCCCACTCTTTGCATTTATTACGCCCATGACACTGCCCTCGCCGGCGCGTGGATCCTTCACCCCGATCTTCCAGTCTGATCCATCCGGCTTACTTCCATACACCATAATACTTCCGCCAAGTGAAATACACGCACCTGTGGCAGAAACTTCTTCAAGGTATTTTGCCGCAATGTCACATCCATAGCCCTTTCCAACAGCTCCAAAGTCCAATGACATTCCCCCTCTGGCTATGTTCACATATGCCTGATCGTCAGAGCCGCTCTGCGCTGAAACACATGTCACCTGTGTCACATCAACATTTTCAAGTGCATCATCTATATCTGTCTGATCTGGAATCTCCGTACTTCCTGCCTCGATCCCCCACACCTCAGCAAGCGGCCTGATCGTTATGTCTAACAGATCTCCATTATCCTTCGATATATCCAATGTTCTCCCCAGTATATCTGCCAGTTCATCGCTTATCCGATAATCCTCACCTGCTTTATAATTATGATTTATATTCCACACTTCTGAGCCATCTGATCTCCACGAGATCACATTTTTGTCCAGATAATTTTCCAGTTTCATTATACCATCTATAATATCGCTGCCGTCTCTGCCATACACAGTGATGGATGCAGTTGTTCCCATAACCGTTGTGTTCAGAGACTTCTCTTCCTTATCTGCGTTTTGCCTGCCTGTTATTATCACCATAGCGACAACTGCCGCAGCACATAATGCTGCGGCACCTATCTTAAAAGTATTCTTAAAGTTATTTCTCTTTATATCTTTTTGCTTTGCCATATACCTATTCTCATCTCAATATATTTGTCAAATCTATCAGTGAACACTTCTCCCTGATACTAATCTATTATTTCAAATATTCATCGTGAACCTGTTCCCTGAGTGAATATCTGAATGACTTCTCATACTCCACATTCTCGTTGATGCTGTGATTTACCTCTTCAAAGAAGCTTTGATTGATTATATCCATGGAGTATAATATCGGATAATTGCTGTTCTTCTCCCACATCATGACACCACCATCCACAGATTCTTTGCCATACTCAGCCTCATATCTCGCCTTGCATTCTCCGCTGCACATGTATACATGACAAAGTCCATTCAACGTCTTTTTCAGCATATCTGTTCTGAGTATGTATCCATCACAATCTATCGCCCAGTCAGGAATCACATCCGGTTTCACTATGACTATTATCGGCATATTTCTATCCGGGCTCTCAACTATCATATTCAGCTTATCATAACTTATCTCCTCAGGACTGCTTCCCTCCTCCATACGTATCCCGGCATCGACAAATCCAACCTCGTTGAATATCTCTTTCATGAACTTAGGTCTGCTATATCTTCTCTCTTTTACGTTGATGGTCTCACAGATATTCTCAACTTTCAGTCTGTATATATCTCCATCCGGGACTATATCAACGGTGACATGCCAGATAACTCCAGCTTCTGAATTGCTTATGTGCTGAAAATCCATCTTATATCCATCACCCGAATACGCTACGTAAACCTTGTATCCTATAGCTGAATAATCTACGCTAATTAACTCCTCCGGCATCTGCGGAAACACCATGCTGATATGTTCCCGTACCCAACTGTACACTATCTCACAAGTCTTAACATATCCCTCCTTCGGTATTCCGACTATATGACTGTACACCACATTCGGAACCATCGGTTTAATCTCAGTCTTCACCTCAGTTCTAACCGCCGGAACAAATTGTTCCTTGTCCAAAAGTCTGGAAATATATTCATTGTGGACTATCTCCTTGTTGATGAGATAGATAACTCTGTCCGGTGTCAGCTCCTTGTGATACTTCTTGTTCAGGAGTATATCCACAAGCTCCCTCTTGGTAACCTGATGAAACAGTGACACTATATCAGGATTATTGTCAAGGTACTCCCTGAGTTCTGGCTTTAACGGATCCTGGGTTATCCTTAAACGATATTTGCTTCTGATCGCATTTTCCCAATTTTTCTCCTTGTACTGAGAGTCATGTATGCTGTTGAATATCTGCATAATTGACCAGTCGCACAGCTCCAGATTTGCTATGATACTGTTCATTACTCTGGACAGATCCTCATGCCCTGTCCACAGATCCGTCTCCTTTGAATCTGAACCAAGTTTATACTTGTATCTCATCTCATGTTCTATCTCATGCCAACCCTCAAACAGAACTGTCCTGAGCTGCACCTCAAATGTCTGATCAAACGGCTTGGTCCATACGCTTGCCGGTATATTTCTCAGATATTTGCTCGGTATCCTGAATACACCGTTACACTTCTGTGCCTCGAACTTATTCTCCTCGTTCTTGGTCTTTGACCAGTTGTCAAGAAGAAACGTTTCCTCAAGTATCTTTTCACATATATCCATATCCTCAAGGTAAAAGAGATTTATTCTTATACCTATAATATCCTGTATCTTTCGTCCACCCTCATCAAGTGAATACTTACCTGTCTCAAGCTTGTGAAGGAGTGAAGATTCAGACTTAATCCTTGAAGTGCTGTTAAAATATATTCCCGCATTGTTGAGCTTTGTTACCAGAGTGTTGAGAAGGCTCATCTTAACATTGTTAATCTCCTCTATCTCCTGCTCCTGCAAAAGTTTTTCCTCGCTATTATAGTCATAAATGCTATAATCCATTACACCATTCCTTTTATTATTTATATGTTAAATTTTCTCACACTTCTATAGTATACCACATGCATTGTCTATTTTGCATAAAAAAATATGAAGTTTTTATAAAAAGCAGTGCAATTCCACCTCTCATCCAAGAAAACACCACTGTATCCTTGCGAAAATAAAGTCTTCTATATATAATTGATTTTGTATGCCTAATTATATAGTACGAATGCGAGGTTTTTTATGATATTAGATCTGTCTCTTATACACATCTCCGAGCCCACGAGACGCGTAGTAATCTC
>URJU01000185.1 GCA_900548315.1 uncultured Coprococcus sp.
ATCAAGCATAAATCCGCAAATATTTACATTTTTAAGTTTATGTGATTTCGTAAACTGTTTTACTTTTGAATTCATGTGCTATATAATGAAATTTCAGGCAGGCATATCTCAACACCCATATCCTAAATATATTGCCAGGATCCACAGATTATGTTTGTCCGTATTGCAAACAATTTATAATTATAGAGAAAAGAGGACATTTGTTATGAAAAACATGCTTAACTTCAAGAATTTCACAGCTGATGAGCTGATGGATATTCTCAATCTGGCACTTGACATGAAGAAGAACCCTGATAAGTACGCTCACGCTCTTGAGGGCAAGAAACTCTACACTCTTTTTGAGAAGACTTCCACAAGAACGTTTCTTTCATTTACAACAGGTATCACTGAGCTCGGCGGTACATATTACAACCAGCTCTGGAAGGATTCCAACTTTACACTTGGTGAGCCTGTATCAGAGATTAAGTATGTATGCAGAAATGTAGATATCATCATGGCACGTCTTGTAAAGAACGAGACAGTTGAGCTGTTCGGAGACAACGTTACTGTTCCATTTATCAACGGATGTGACAGTTCTTATCATCCATGCCAGATCCTGGCAGATGCCCTCACTATTATAGAGAAATTCGGAAACCTTGATGTAAAGCTTATGTACATCGGTGCAAAGAACAATGTATTTAACTCACTTGTTGAGTTCTTCGCAAAGATGAAGAAGGGAACCATCTACGGACTCACCCCACTTGTAAACAACACTGTATGCGGCGACGATTTCTTTGAGGCAGCAAAGGCTACAGGCCACTATGTTGAACTCGATCCTACCATGAGCATGGAGGAGGCAAAGAAGTACGCAAAGGATATGGATATCCTCTACACAGATACATGGGTAGACATGGAGTTCTTCAACAACCCTGCATACAAACAGCAGAAAGAGGAAACTCTTGCAAAGATGATGCCTTACCAGCTCAACGAAGAATTTACCGAGGGCAGCAAAGCTATAGTATTCCACGACATGCCTATGCATCAGGGATTTGAGATTTCACAGGGCGTTATCGACAAGAACCTTAACCACATTCTTGATGAGGCTGAGAACAGACGTCACGCTGAGAAAGCTGTTATGTATACACTTCTCAATTCATGATAATATTTACCCGATCATTTAAGGAGGATTATGTCAAATGAGACATTTAATAGACCCGATGGATCTGTCAGTTGAGGAGATCGACCATATCCTCACCCTGGCTCAGGACATCATAGACCACAAAGATAAATACAGCGAAGTGTGTAAAGGAAAGAAACTTGCAACTCTGTTCTTTGAGCCAAGTACCCGTACAAGGCTCAGTTTCGAGGCAGCCATGATGGAACTTGGAGGCAATGTTCTCGGATTTTCCTCAGCAAGTTCCTCGTCTTCCACCAAGGGTGAAAGCGTGGGCGACACAGTCAAGATTGTGAGCTGTTATGCTGATATCATAGCCATGAGACATTTCAAAGAAGGAGCTCCAATGTTGGCATCTATGAAATCAGATGTACCTATTATTAATGCGGGCGACGGCGGCCACAATCACCCTACGCAGACATTGACCGATCTTCTCACAATAAAGAGAGAGAAAGGCAGACTGAACAATATGACCATAGGTTTCTGCGGAGACCTCATGTTTGGTCGTACTGTTCATTCACTTATAAAGGCCATGTCACGATACGAAGGCATAAAATTTATTCTCATATCACCTGATGAATTAAAATTGCCTGAATATATAAGAACAGAAGTCATAGAAAAGAATAATATACCATATGAGGAGATTTCCTCTCTTGAGGATGCTATCGGCTCTTTGGACGTTCTCTATATGACAAGAGTCCAGAAGGAACGTTTCTTCAACGAAGCAGACTACATAAGGCTGAAAGACACTTATATTCTTGACAAGTCCAAACTGGCTCTCGCCAAACCTGACCTGTCAATCCTCCACCCACTTCCTCGTGTCAACGAGATTTCTGTTGAGGTGGATGACGACCCAAGAGCATGCTATTTCCGACAGGCTCTCAATGGCAAGTATGTCCGTATGGCACTCATCATGGACCTTCTCGGACTAGACAAAGATTTTAAGGCATAGGAGGAACGATCATGAATATTGACAGTATTCAGAATGGTATTGTACTTGACCATATAACAGCAGGCAAAGCCCTGCAGATATACAACGATCTTCATCTTGATAAGCTGGATTGCTCCGTTGCTATAATCAAGAATGTTAAAAGCGAGAAGATGGGAAGAAAGGATATTCTGAAGATAGACCAGGATATAGACATTAACCTTGATGTTCTCGGATACATTGATCCTGATATATCTGTAAACGTCATAAAAAATGGCAAACTCATTGAAAAACGCAAGATAGAACTTCCTGAACGTTTAATAGGGATCAAGAAATGTACCAACCCTCGTTGTATCACCACAACAGAACAGGGCATAACACATATTTTCAAGCTTACCGATAGAGAAAAAAGAATCTACAGATGTATTTATTGCGAGGCTGACAAGTAGTCAAATACCATTTGGATGATATTGGAATCCCGCTGATAAACGCACTCAACACATAAAAATGTTTACATTTTCATTTTATGTGATATAATCTATAAAGTTGCGATAATCTGAGAATTATCTAAGAGGTGAAATATGGAACAGTATGTTATCAAAGGTGGTCGTCCTCTTGAGGGCGAAGTGACCATAGCCGGCGCAAAGAACGCGGCTCTTGGAATACTCGCTGCAGCAGTGATGACCAACCAGGAAGTTACAATAGAAAACGTACCGAATGTCAGAGATACAAGGGTTCTGCTCCAGGCTATTGAGGGAATCGGTGCAACAGTCAATTATATCGATGAACACACCGTAACAATATTCGGGGGATCTATAAACCCAAACTCTGATCTGTGTGTTGATGATGAATTTATAAGAAAGATTAGGGCATCATACTATCTGCTCGGCGCATTACTCGGCAAATATAAGCACTCACAGGTTGCTCTCCCAGGCGGATGCGATATAGGTGCAAGACCTATCGATCTTCATATAAAAGGGTTCGAGGCACTTGGTGCAAAAGTAGATATCTCCAATGGTATGATATCTGTAAGCGCCGATGGATTAGTTGGAAATCACATATATATGGATGTTATATCTGTAGGTGCAACCATCAATGTCATGATGGCAGCTGTAATGGCTGAGGGAAAAACTACCATAGAGAATGCGGCAAAGGAACCTCACATAGTCGATGTTGCCAACCTCCTCAACAGCATGGGAGCCAACATCAAGGGTGCTGGAACAGATGTCATCCGTATCCGCGGAGTAAAATCACTGCACGGAACTACATACTCTATAATCCCAGATCAGATAGAAGCTGGAACCTTTATGGTCGCAGCGGCTGCCACAAGAGGCAATGTCCTTATAAAAAATGTAATTCCAAAGCATTTGGAGGCCATTACTTCAAAGCTTACTGATATAGGTGCAACCGTTATTGAGAATGACGACACAGTGAGAGTCATGTGTGACAAGAGACTCAGAGCTACCAATATCAAGACCTTGCCTTATCCGGGATTTCCTACTGATATGCAACCTCAGATGGCAGTCACGCTGGCTTTATCAAACGGAACAAGTATTGTCACCGAGAGCATATTTGAGAACAGATTCAAATATGTGGCTGAATTGTCCAGAATGGGAGCTCATATAAGGGTTGAGGGCAACACTGCTATACTTGACGGCGTGGAGACTTTCTCCGGAGCAAATGTAGCTGCCCCAGATCTCCGAGCAGGTGCCGCTCTCGTAATCGCTGCCCTTGTTGCGGATGATTTTTCCGTAGTATCGGATATCAAGTATATACAGCGTGGTTATGAAAAATTCGATGAGAAACTTCGAGGCCTTGGTGCCCTCATAGAGAAGGTCGAGACTGACAAAGAGATCCAGAAGTTCAAACTGCGCGTTGGCTAGAATATGAGCCATTCATAACAACAGATTTTAAGGTTTTTACAGATCAGCGTGACGCTGTTTTTGTACTGTCTCTTATACACATCTCCGAGCCCACGAGACGCGTAGTAATCTCGT
>URJU01000186.1 GCA_900548315.1 uncultured Coprococcus sp.
AGACAGGGTAATATAGATGTTCAGTTTTGACGAGATTACAAAAGTAGATCCTGAGATAGCAGCCGCTATGACAGATGAGCTTAACAGACAGAATAACAACCTGGAGCTTATCGCATCTGAGAATATTGTATCAAAGGCAGTTATGGCAGCCATGGGCAGCCACCTTACAAACAAGTATGCAGAGGGTTATCCTGGAAAGAGATATTACGGCGGATGCCAGTATGTAGATGTTGTAGAGGATCTTGCAAGAGAGAGAGCAAAAGAGCTGTTTGGATGCGAGTACGTTAATGTACAGCCACATTCGGGTGCACAGGCTAACATGGCAGTGTTCTTCGCCATCCTTAATCCTGGCGATACATTCATGGGTATGAATCTTGATCACGGCGGACATCTCACACATGGTTCACCGGTCAACATGTCTGGAAAGTATTTCCACTGTGTTCCTTACGGTGTAAACGATGATGGATTTATAGATTATGATAAGGTGCTTGAGATCGCAAAGGAGTGCAAGCCAAAGCTCATCGTGGCAGGTGCTTCAGCATACGCCAGAGCGATAGATTTCAAGAGATTCAGAGAGATAGCAGATGAGGTCGGAGCATACCTCATGGTGGATATGGCACATATCGCAGGTCTTGTGGCAGCAGGTCTTCACATGAGTCCTATCCCATATGCACACGTAACAACTACCACAACTCACAAGACACTCCGCGGACCTCGTGGCGGAATGATCATGTGCAGCAATGAGATCAATGAGAAGTTTAACTTCAACAAGGCAGTATTCCCTGGAATCCAGGGCGGTCCTCTCATGCATGTCATAGCCGGTAAGGCAGTATGTTTCAAGGAGGCACTCACACCTGAGTTCAAGGCATATCAGGAGCAGGTCGTAAAGAATGCAGCAGCCCTTGCTAAGGCTCTTATGGCAAGAGGATTTGACATAGTTTCAGGCGGTACAGACAATCACCTTATGCTTATGGATCTCAAGAGACTTGGTCTTACAGGTAAGGAAGTAGAGAAACTCCTCGATGAGGTACATATAACAGCCAACAAGAACACAGTTCCAAATGATCCTAAGTCACCATTTGTCACAAGTGGTATAAGACTTGGAACTCCTGCAGTTACAACAAGAGGTGCAGACGAGGCTGATATGGATACCATTGCAGAGGCTATCAAGGCAGCAGTTCTCGATCATGACAAGGAGAGAGCAGAGGCGCTTGTAAAGAGTATTGTTGAGAAGTATCCATTATATGCTTGATCAGAATATGTAGCATACAAATGCAAGTGATACTTATAGTAGACATATTATTGGCGGCACGGGTTTCCGTGCCGCTTTTCAGACGGGAGACGGCGTGAAAAAGGCAGATAGTAAAATAAAAAAGAAAAAATTGATATTTGTCACAATAATCTGTGCGATCCTTGCCGCCTTGTTGTTCATCCTTGCGATAGTTCATGGTATATTGAAAAAGGGAGAGAGACAGCTAAAAAGCAGAGTGGCTGGACAGATACTAGACATGTCGGATGCAGTGGGGTGCGTTCAAAAAGACGGTCTTGTAATGTACAAAGGACAGATGTATGAGTACGATGCATCCAATATCAATATTCTGTGTATGGGGATAGATGCCAGGGGAGATGATGAGAAGGTCGGACAGGCAGATATGATAGCTATTCTGGTGTTTAATCCCGAAAAAGATAGCGTGAAATGTGTGTGTATAAACAGAGACAGTATCGGTCCGGTGGATATATATGGAGTTGCAGGAAAAAGAGTGGCAACGGAGAATGTGCAGATAGCCCTTGCTTATTCATACGGAAAAAATCCTGCAGAGGGAAGAAAACTTGAGAGTTCTACTGTCTCAAGACTTTTGTATGGGCTGCCGGTGCATGGAAGTGTTTCGGCTGATATTGATGGGATAGGGCAGATGAACGAATTGGCAGGTGGAGTTACGCTGGAAACTTTGGAAGATATCCCAAGAGTAGGAATAAAAAAGGGGGAGACGTTGACTCTTGACGATGAACAGGCATTATATTATGTTACTGAGAGGGACAGCGCATCATCTGAACTGGGTACAAATGGGCGGAGGATGAACAGACAGAAACAGTATATATCTGCATGGTGCGAAGATGTGCAGGGAATACTCAAAAAAAATCCGCTTAAGATAAAAGATATGTATGATTCCATGGTAGGGTATATTGACACGGATCTCACAGAGGAGAGCATACTTTATCTGACTAAGACATTTGCATTTGGCACAGGAGGACTTGCGGAAGAGGATATATATATAGTCCTTGGAACATATGAGAGAGAAAACTATTACGACAAATATGTGGTGGATGAAGAAAAACTCACAGAGATGATGATAGATATATTTTATAAGAAAGTGGAGTAGACGGATATGTCGGACATACATGGACAGAGCGAGGCGGAGAGGAGACTTTCCGAGGCTATAGCACTTGCGCAGTCTATAGTAGATGAAAACAATAAAAAGAAACAGCAGACTGTATTTCCGGAACTGGACAGTGGTCAGGACAAAAGTACAGAGGTGGCAGGAGCCGGGAGTATGCCAGGGAAAAAAGACCAGAAAATAGGATGGAAGATTGTGTTTGTCCTATCTGCGTTGGCGGTACTTATTTGTGGTGGGCTGATAGTCAGATATATGGCGGGTCACAACCGAAGTCTGCGTGCAGAGAAAAAACTCAAGACATATGTGGATACAAATTCGGAGACCCCGATGGAGCGTACGGATACGCAGGTGACTGAGGATGCCAGCATATGGTATCCAGATCTTAAGGTAGATTTTACAGGGCTGCAGTCACAGAACCCTGATATATGTGCATGGATATATATACCGGGGACGGATGTTGATTATCCTGTTTTAAAGGGGACAGATAATTCATTTTATCTGTCACATGATGCATATGGGCAATACAGTCCTGATGGATCAATTTTTGTAGATGCAGGATGTGGCGATGACTTTGATGATTTTGATACGATAATATATGGACACAACATGTCCACCGGGACAATGTTCAAGACTCTTCACAATTATGAAGATGATGAGTTCTGGAATGAGAACAGGAATGTGTACATATATCTGCCTGACAGGGTGATAAGATATGAGGTGTTTGCTGCTTACAGAACAAACGACAGACATATCCTAACTTACAATGACTTTTCAGATAAGGCTGTTAGAGATAATTACATTCAGAATATAAAAGACAAAAATTTTGATGAGGGTATTGTCAAAAATGACCAAAATATAGATATAGACAGCACGCTGCTGACGCTTTCAACATGTTGTGGAATGGATGGAAAAAGATGGCTGGTACAAGCTATAAAGATAGACGAAAACGGTACGGCTAAGGATAAAAGTTCGCTGTAAAAAGTTAATTTGCACAATTGACGCTTGTTTTTTTAGATGGTATCATGTGAACATGGTGCGGCGTCAGGGATGGGCCGCAGGAGGAGAAGGAGTGAGTAAGACTATGACACGTACAATCAAAAGTTTTTTATTAGGAAAGCGAGTGGTATTTGTCGCGATACAGTTGGCAGTATTGATGGCAATGTTCCAGGGAACCGGAATTGCGGCGCTGGCAAATGGAAGCCCAGGCAGTGATTTTGAAACAGATTCATCAAACATATTGTTATCAGAACCGGATACATCTATAGCGGATATAGATGCCCTGCTTATGGGCGGAGATCCAGCAGAGGTGGTCGCAGACAGTTCTCTTGAAGGTTTTTCGACACTTGCTGTATTTTCAGTCATAGCGGTGAATGATTACGATTTCTCGGAGATAGAGACTACAAGCATAAAGGGGGCAGCGATAACAGCCGACATGACCGTTCAGGTCAGATTTCTTCCGACAGATGGCACTTGGGAGAAAATTGATTTTGATGTAGTCGATGGTGCGGTAAATGTTGAACTTCCATCGGAGGGACAGCTTGCTATATTTGTAAAGGATTATATCGTTATCGATGATGAGGATCCTGACTGTCTCTTATACACATCTCCGAGCCCACGAGACGCGTAGTAATCTCGTAT
>URJU01000187.1 GCA_900548315.1 uncultured Coprococcus sp.
CTTATCGTCGGCAGCGTCAGATGTGTATAAGAGACAGATTTAATGCAATTTACATATACCGCCAAAACTTATACCGTCCAAGTCAAAATTTGCTGAATATTTACTCTATACCCAAAAGATTTTTGACTACGACTACACAGTTTGCAGCATCTTCTGAATATCCATCTGCACCTATTTCTTCGGCGTAACTTTCGGTTATAACGGCACCACCTATAATAACCTTGCTGTCAAGATTATTTTCCTTCACCGCCTCGACCACATCTTTCATTTTTACCATAGTTGTAGTCATGAGCGCCGAAAGCCCTATTATACTTGCATTGTTGTCCTTTGCAGCCTGTATAATCACATCACACGGAACATCCTTGCCAAGATCTATAACGTTAAATCCATAATTTCTGAGCATGAGAACAACAAGATTCTTGCCTATATCATGTATATCACCCTCTACAGTTGCAACCACGATCGTTGGCATATTAGAGCTGTCCTTGTCTTTCAAGACCAGAGGACTTATGACTCCTATTGCCATCTCCATAGTCTCAGCACTTGAAATAAGCTGTGGAAGGAAATATTTCTTTTTCTCGAACAACTTTCCAACTTCATTGATTGCACCAATCAGATCATTGTCTATTATGGATTGGGGATCTGCACCGCTTGCTAGAACTGCATTGACATCATCCAGTATAGTTCGCTTATTACCTTTGAGTACATCTATGTAAATCTGGCTTTTGCCCTTGAGGTCAGAGTTTGCCTTACCTCCTGATGTGCCTGCGCCGGAAGCTGCAATGTCAAGTGCTTTTACATTCTCAATATAACGAACATCACTATTCTCCTTAAAAAGAAGCATATCCGAGGCAAATGCGGCGTTCATAAGCATAGTCTGAGACGGGTTCGCTATGGCCATGGTGAGACCTCTCTCTATAGCCATAGTGAGGAATGCTGTGTTTACAAACATTCTCTCAGGAAGTCCAAATGAAATATTGGACAGACCACATATAGTCGCAAGATCATTATTATAACAATAATTTATCGTCTTCAGACAATTGACCGCAGCATCGCGCTGCGCACCAACCGTGGCTACAAGTCCATCGACAACCACATCATTTTTGGTAAATCCCATACCATATGCGGTATCAAGAACCGTGTTGATTATATTCTCTTTTTCCTGTGGGCTTTCCGGCAGTCCCTTGTCTGAAAGAGGCAGCAGGATAAACATCGCGCCATATTTTCTTACAAGTGGAAGTATTTCCTCCATTTTCACCTTTTCAAGGGAAACAGAATTGACAAGCGCCCTTCCTGGATATATTCTAAGTGCTGCCTCAAGCACCTCAGGTGAACTTGAATCAAGACACAATGGCAAATTCACTGCCTGGGATACCTGATACACCACCTTAAGCATCATCTCTCGCTCATCAATACCGTTCATGCCGACATTGATATCTAGTATAGATGCTCCTTTTTCTACCTGTTCCTCAGCCATGTTCATGACCATTTCCAGAGAGCCTTCCCTGAGTTCTGTCTGAAGTTTTTTCTTTCCGGTAGGATTTATCCTCTCACCAACCACCTTAAACGGAGCGTCAAGATCAATTACAAGAGAAAATCTCTCTGATGAGATACATCTCACATGTTCATTGCTTATCTCTGGAACCGGCATGGATTCTGCCATGTCAGAAAGTGCCTTTATATGTTCAGGTCTTGTACCGCAGCAGCCTCCTACCATTCCGGCGCCTGCTTCTATTATAAGTTTCATATCCTCCGCAAATTCTTCCGGTGTCATGCGGTATACACTCTTATCATCTATGAGTTCTGGCATTCCTGCGTTAGGCTTGGCAAATATTGGAACAAATGCAATACTCTTCATCTGTCTGACAAGTTCAACCATCTTGTCCGGACCCGTTGAACAGTTAACTCCTATCGCAGCGACACCAAGATTTTGCAGAACGTTTACAGCTGTCACAGGATCGGTTCCATACAAAGTACGCCCATCTTCATTGAACGTTAGACTCGCTATTATCGGAAGTTCCGAAACCTCATTTGCAGCAATCACAGCAGCCCTAGTCTCGGCAAGACTCATCATGGTCTCAACTACAAGGAGATCACATCCGCTCTCATCAAGGATCCTTATCTGTTCCTTATACACATCCACAAGTTCCTCAAATTGCAGTTTTCCCATCGGATAAAGCATCTCACCAGTCATGGTTATATCACCCGCAACGAGACCATGCCCTGCCGACTTCACCGCCTTTTTAGACAGTTCCACAAGATCCCTGTTCATATTTTCAAGATCATCTGCCAGTCCGTATTCGTTAAGTTTTATACGATTACATGTAAATGTAGGCGCATATAAAATATCTGTTCCTGCATTTAAATATGCAACCTGGAGATCTATCATTATCTGTTTATGCTCAAGTATCCATTTTTCAGGACATACACCAAGTGGCATACCTGCAGTCATGAGATTTGTTCCGGTTGCTCCGTCAAGTATAAGGATCTTATCGTCAAAAAGTTTCCTGAATTCAGTCTTATTCATATGTATTACCTCGATGTTTAATAATAGCAGTTTTCTATGATCGAATTCGCTTTTGATCAAATATCAGCGAGTCCTTCATCAATAATTTTTCCATCACCGTCCGCTGCAGCAGTCGCAAGGGCATCACATCTTTCATTTCCCGTATTGCCGGCATGCCCTTTGACCCAGAGAAATTCAACATTATGCGGAGCCTTCGCCGCAAGCAATCTCTCCCAAAGATCTCTGTTCTTGACCGGATCATTCTTGCCACGTTTCCATCCCTTTTTTATCCATCCGTCTATCCAATGCTGGTTAAATGCATTACACAGATATTGTGAATCGGAATAAAGTTTCACATTGCAGGGTTTTATCAAAGCCTCCAGTCCAACTATCGCAGCCATGAGTTCCATCCTGTTGTTTGTGGTTTTTATGTATCCCTGACTGTACTCCCTCTCATGCAATTTACCATTCACATCCACATACTGAAGTACAGCACCGTATCCGCCAGGGCCATTTGGGTTGCCCCTTGCAGAACCGTCTGTATAAAGAATAACATCCATATTTTACATATCTCCAAATTATAAAAATGAAAATCTAATTTAAATTAGCTTATATAGGTAATCAATTTACCAATTATCCCCTGCAGCCTATCCGCAGCGGCATCCCCAGCGTTTATTATGTCCGAATGCGACAACTCACCACCAAGTCCCGCAGCCTTGTTGCATACTAATGAAAGTGCAGCAACCTTCATTCCCATATGTCTTGCCGCAATCGCCTCACACACTGTACTCATACCGATGGCATCAGCACCCAGACTTTTATACAATTGTATTTCAGCAGGAGTCTCATATTGTGGTCCTGTGACCTGAATGTATACACCTGTTTTGTAAGGAATATTCAAGCTGTTGTAGCACTCCCTGATCTTTTCTATGATATCTGTATCATATACATGAGTCATATCCGGAAAACGCACACCAAATTTGTCATAATCATCATAGATAAGAGGTGATCTCACAAATGATGAAATATGGTCCCTGATCACCATTATATCTCCTACATCAAGCTGATTCGAAATTCCTCCCGATGCATTTGTGAGTATAAGATTTTTTACGCCAAGAAGTCCCATCATCCTTACAGGCATCACAACCTGATCCATGCTATATCCCTCATAATAATGTATACGTCCTTGCATTAAAAGAACACTTTTTCCAGCTATCTCACCAAACACAAATCTTCCCCTGTGACCTTCGACAGTCGATATTGGAAAATTTGGTATTTCAGAATAATCAACAAACACCGGATTTTCAACACTATCAGCCATATGTCCAAGACCGCTTCCGAGAACAACAGCTGTATCTGGAATATTATCTATCTGTCTTTTCATATGATCAGACGCATTTTTTATATCTTCAAAAGTTACTCTATCTGCCTTCAATTTTTTTGCTCCTGATTCTTGATATTGCATCAACGCATTTTTCATTATAATTGCCCTGTCTCTTATACACATCTGACGCTGCCGACG
>URJU01000188.1 GCA_900548315.1 uncultured Coprococcus sp.
GTACATTACATATCACCTGAGCAGGCGAGAGGTGGATTCAGTGACGAGAGGAGCGATATATATTCTCTGGGAATCACAATTTATGAGATGCTCACTGGACATGTGCCGTTTGAGGGTGAGAACAATGTAGCCATAGCATTAATGCATATTCAGAGTGAGATGGTATCACCTAGGGAGTATTATCCGGACATACCTACGAGTCTCGAGAAGATTATACGTAAGTGTACACAGAAGAAACCTGAGAGAAGGTATCTTACAGCGAATGCACTTATAGCCGATTTAAATCGTGTTAAGGAGAATCCAAACATTGACTGCATAGTTGTTCCGAAGCAGACAGTACCTTCATCGCCTACTATAGAAATGACTAAGCAGGAGATGGAGATGATAAAGACAGGTCGCCAGGTGGATGCTGCTGAGACACAGGAGGTTCCACCTGTTAAAACAGGAATTTCAGAGATAAAGGTCAACAGACCAGTGATGAAACCGTCTCAGTTCGATGATTTGTTCCCTGATGATGACGATGATGATACGGATGAGTATACAGATAATGCAGATGATGATTATCAGGATCAGCACAGTGATGTTTATAAGGAAGATGATGAGGAGCTTGATCCGAGACTCAAGAAGATAATCACAGTTGCGAGTGTTGCCATAGCAGTTGTTCTTGCCATACTCGCAATTGTTATAATAGGCAATATTGCGGGATGGTTTCCTGGAGGATTGTTTGGAAAGGGTAAGAACACTGAGTCTAAGACTGGTTCAGATGTACTCACATCAGCTGATGGGCTTTCTACATCGGAGACTGATACAATACCTATGGTGAATGTTGTCGGACTCTATAAGACAGCAGCAGAGGAGCAGATGAAGAAGAATGGTTTCACAAACTATACTTTTCAGGAGCAGTCAGATCCGAAGGTCGAGAAGGGATATGTAATATCCCAGAGCATAGATGAGGGAACGGCCATAACAAAGGATACAGCAATAACTATAGTCATATCATCAGGAAAAGAAAAAACCAAAGTCCCTGTTGTGGTCGGACTTGAGGACAGTCAGGCAACAACTCTTCTTGAGGAGGCCGGTCTCAAGGTTACACACGGTTATGCATATGATGATAAGGTAGAAAAGGATCATGTAATATCATCAGATCCCGTATCCGGAACCGAGGTTGAGGAAGGATCAACAGTCAAGATAATAGTCAGCAATGGTAAGGAGCAGAAATCGGTTGTTGTGCCTAACTTAGAGGGAAAGAGTGAGGATGAAGCAGCTGCAAGCCTCACAGCACTCAATCTCGTTGGCGCACCGACATATGAGTACAGTGATACAGTGAAAGAGGGATATGTAATATCCCAAGATCCAGCGGTCAACACTGAGGTTGATGAGCAGAGTACGGTTTCATATGTCGTGAGCAAGGGACAGGAGAAAGTCACATATTCAGTGGCGTTCAGCGGTTCTCTTACAAACACAGAGTTTGACTTTGATACATTTGGAAATGTAAATGTAAGCATATCCTACACCATAGGAAGAGAGAGTTATTCTGTATACAATGGTTCAGCCGGTTCAGGTGATTTTCCTCTCAGCATAGATGGCGTACAGGGGCTTACGGGAATAGAGACAAACAGCGGTACATTCACAGTGACGATCACCGATTCAGAGGGATTTGATGTAACATCAAGCTTTAATACCGGAGGATTGTCGGCAACATTTACACAGGAGAGCGGAGAATAAGTGGCAGCGAATACAATAACTGGAAAGATCATTAAAGGAATAGGCGGGTTCTATTATGTTGATGCCAGGGATGGTGTTCTTTATGAGTGTAAGGCTAAGGGCGTTTTCCGCAACAAGAAGATAAAGCCTCTTGTGGGAGATAATGTAAATATAGAGATAATTGATTCAGAGAAAGATCTAGGTAATATCATTGAGATATTGCCTAGATTTAACTCGTTAATAAGGCCTGCTGTTGCCAATGTGGATCAGACCATCATTATATTTGCGGTTAGCGAGCCCGAGCCAAATTTCAACCTGCTGGACAGATTCCTTGTCAGTATGGAAAAGAGCGGAGTAAAGACTATAATATGTTTCAACAAGACGGATCTCAGTAAGGACAACATCGAAACATGTAGATCTTACAGTAAGAGTGGATATGAGACGCTGTTTATAAGTGCCAGGGAAAATGAGGGCATAGACGAGCTTAGATTGCTTCTCAGTGGTAAGACCACAGTATTTGCAGGCCCATCGGGAGTTGGAAAGTCGTCAACGCTTAACGCTATAAAGCCGGAGGCTGAGGCACAGACTGGTACGGTGAGTGAGAAGATAAAGAGAGGAAAGCACACTACCAGGCACTCTGAACTGATGCATATAGAAGGAGATACATATATCATGGATACTCCGGGTTTTTCATCCCTTTATGTGGACTCCATAGAGCCTGAGGATTTGAAGGAATATTTCCCTGATATTGCAGCATATACGGGAAAGTGCAGATTCAACATGTGTAATCACATAAGTGAGCCGGACTGTCTTGTTCAGAAGGCTGTGCATGATGGTGACATAAGTCAAGTCAGATATGACGATTACGTTATGATATACAACGATTTAAAAGAAAAGAGGAAATGGTAAAATGATAGTTCTTTCACCTTCATTATTGTCAGTAGATTTTGCACATATAGCAGATGGTATAAAGGAGCTTGACAGGGCAGATGTTCAGGCACTTCATCTGGATGTCATGGATGGAGCATTTGTTCCAAACATCTCATTTGGAGCTCCGGTCATAAAGTGTCTCCGTAAGGAAACCAATATGATATTCGATGTGCATCTTATGATAGATGAACCAGTCAGATATCTGGATGATTTCAAGAAAGCAGGAGCAGACTGGGTGACGGTTCATGCGGAGAGCTGCAAGCATCTGCACAGGACGATAACAGCGATCAAGGAGGCCGGAATGAAAGCAGGGGTAGCATTAAATCCTGCAACTCCGGTATCAGCAATAGATTATGTTTTAGGTGAGGTGGACATGGTGCTTATAATGAGTGTCAATCCCGGATTTGGTGGTCAATCGTTTATTTCGTCATCACTCAGAAAGATTGCTGAGGTAAGAAAAATCATAAATGAGAGAAATCTCGATGTAAGGATTGAAGTTGATGGAGGCGTTAACCTCAAAAATGTAGATGATGTTTTGAAAGCGGGCGCAGATGTGATTGTTGCGGGTTCGGCGGTGTTTGGCGGAGACATATACGATAACAGCAAGGCGTTTATGGAAAGATTCAAAAAGTTTGAGACTGATGGAGTGGTGGCAAATGAATAGTTACATTATAATATCTGGCGGCAGGGTTGATCTGAAATCACTTCAAGGAATGATGGACAGGCATATGGATGACAGCTGCGTGATAGCGGTTGACAAGGGGCTGGAGGTATGTAACAAGATAGGCATAGTACCTGATGTCATAGTTGGAGATTTTGATTCGGCAAGTTCTGTCGTTGTGAGTGTGTATAGAAGAATGGCAGAAAAAAAAGGATCTATCAAATTTCTTGACCTTGACACACGTAAGGACTTTACAGATACACATGTGGCTCTTAAGTATGCCATGGATGAGGGGGCTACTGATATATATATATCCGGCGCTATAGGAACACGTATGGATCATACCATGGCAAATATAGGTTTGTTAAAGGAGTGTACAGACAGAGGCGTAAATGCATATATTGAGGATGATCACAATGTCATCACAATGATAAGTGCGAATGCAACACTTAATCGAATAGAAGGATATGATTATATATCCCTGATACCGTATGGTGGTGCGGTCACAGGCGTTACACTGTCGGGATTTGAGTACAATGCGGAGAACAGGACATTTGAAGCTGGAGACAGTCTTGGTGTGAGCAATTCCATAGTGGAAGATAGAGCCAGGATAGAGCTGGACAATGGATATATGACAGTAATATACAGCAGAGATTAAATAGATAATAAATCAAAAGAGGAACACATGATATTCCATGGCCTGTCTCTTATACACATCTGACGCTGCC
>URJU01000189.1 GCA_900548315.1 uncultured Coprococcus sp.
GATGTGTATAAGAGACAGTGTCTTATAAATTCGAACATTGATATCATAAGTTCCACTATATCTTTTGACTCATAATCCCCGGCAAGTATGAGATAAAATCCTGTACGACATCCCATAGGTCCAAAATATATCACCTTGTCCTTGTACTCCTCGTTGTTTCTGAGATATGTCGCGCCGAGATGCTCTATAGCGTGAATCTCTGCAGTGTTCATAACCGGCTCATAATTTGGCTTTGTCATTCTTATGTCAAAAGTTGTGAGCACCTGATCTCCTGCCATATCCTTTCTAGACACATATATCCCCGGATTTAAAAGAAGATGATTGATCTGAAAACTTGCTATCTTATCCATTTCATAAACCTCCTGTTCTATATCTACATCTACTCAAATCTGTTTATGATCTCTGTCATAAGTCTGACACTATTCTCTATAGCCTTTGCCGCAAATGCTGGATAGTCCATCTGTGCACTGTCATCTGCCTTATCAGATATTGCACGTACAACAAGATATGGCACACGATTCAATGTTGCAACATGCCCTATCGATGCACCCTCCATCTCTGCACATCTGCCGCCAAATTTCGATACAAGCCATTCCTTCTTCTCTCTGCTCGATATAAATTGGTCTCCGCTGACAACTCGTCCTGTAAACACCTTCACGTCAAGCTTTGCAACCTTAGCTGCCACCTGCGCTATATCCAAAAGCTCCATATCTGTTGCAAATACACTTGTCTCCGTATCCGGGATCACTCCAGGTTCATAGCCAAGTGCAGCCACATCCATATCATGTTCAACTGTGTCCGTTGCCAGAACTATGTCACCGATATCTATACCAGCATCGAGCGAACCGGCAATACCTGTGTTTATTATGGCATCAACAGAAAACAGATCTATCATCGCCTGTGTACACATAGCGGCGTTGACTTTGCCAACTCCACATTTTACAACAACAACATTCTTCTCATGTATCTGCCCTTTGTAAAATTCCATACCTGCTCTTTGAACTATATGCAGTCCAGAGATCATCTCCTTAAGTCTTGCTACTTCCTCATCCATAGCACCTATAATTCCAAGCATACTCTACCTCCTATAACTTTCCATACAAATAAATCCTTTTAATAATAGGAACCGTCTTCCTATATCTTCTCATAATATATTTGAGCTGCGTCAACATACTTTCAAGATTACTGTCGCAAGTATCGGTGTGTCCCGTTTCACCCACATATCCGTATGCGACTTTCTCCAGTCTGTTCGCCAGATCTTCTATCTCGGAATCTTCCGCATCAGGCATAAATATCCTAAGCTGCTCGCCATGACTTCCCACACGCTGAAAATCCGTCTCTGCCATTCTTGCATAATCGCACATATATCGGTAATATGCAACTATATTTTCATTTATATCAGATCCATGAAAACTTCGTATACGAACAACCTTCCTAAACGACAACATACAGATCCAGACAACCACCGCAAGGATAACACATCCAAGCATCGCATACAAAACCCAGCTGTATCTGTTAAGTGAAAACGACACTGCAGTATCGCTACCACCGCCTATATTTCCGTCATCGTTTCCAGCAAGCCATCTGCCAAGTCTTGTCCAGAAATCCCGAACATCTTCATCCTCTTCCTCACCAGAAGGAGGCGTAAGCTCTATCACCTGCCATCTGCCATCTATAAATGCCTCTATCCAGGCATGGGCAGAACTATCCGTCACATCCACACTCACCACTGCTGTTCGTCCGAGAGCTGAATCCCCATGAAAATAATCTTCATACTTTAATTCATCCATGATAGCAGAATCCACAACGTCCGTGTAATCTACAGCATATCCCTCTATATACCTTGTCGGAATACCCAGATACCTCAGAATAAGTGCTCCTGCAGTAGCATAATTGGCACACAATCCCTTTCTGGTCGTCTGCAGGAAATAGTTCACATAGTCCTCGTCCGAAGGTGTAGCCCCGGGATGCAAGGTATATGGATAATTGTCAAAAAAATAATTGTACACCTTCTGTATACGCTCATCTACACTATCCGAATCATTTATCCCAGCTTTTTCACAAAATTCCGCAACGACAGGCTGATTAATCTCCGGAACCATAAGATATCTGTCGTCCACCTCAGTCTCTTTCGGTTCCGACTCTATAGACGGGCTGTATCTCACTGTCAGCGTTCTTGTTTTATCATCATACCCCTGAATATCATTTGTATCCAGCACACCTGTGTCATCCATGGCCTTCCCCAGAGATTCTTCATATTCAGTATAATATGGATAATACAGCAGATTTCCCATACCATCAATATTCTGAATATCCATAATTCCATATTGCACATCGTCAGATATTTCAGGTGCTATATATGTTCCACTCTGGTCTCGATCCCAGTGATCCCAGCTGTATTCATCCCCCACAAAGGCTCTTAAATATATTCTCTCCGCGCTGTATGGTGCAAACCTCACCGTCAAATCCGTCTCACCATCAAAGCTTACATCAGATACACCTCCAAGACGACCACTGGCAAGTCCTCCTGTATTCGCCGTGTTTCTGAGAGACTCAAATCCATACATTATCAGATTTCCAAGAGGAGCCTCTATCTCTTTCTTGACAGAACTATCTCTGTATCTGTAGATATAACTGTTTATCGGCTTTATCACCGCCGACAATGCAAACACGATGGCACACACCACCAGAACCTCTGCCACAAGCTGAAGTGATGCTCTGTCACTGTGTCTATACACAAGTCTTCTCTTTTTCAGATCACTTTCAAAAGTACTGTCTGTATCCATTATCCTAAAGCGTCGATTTCCTTTAAGACATATAACACCAACCATGCCCGCTATGCCCATGATCATTGGAATTACATCCGGCTCTAGTCTAAAAAACAGAGGGGCAATATATATTGGAAGTGTAAATGTCACCGTCCACAAAACGCTCATGCTGTTGTTCAAAAATATATTTAGGATTATTATCTGTATACTTCCTATCGCTATAGCCGCTATCGGAACTGTAACTCCTCTGTTCTCTATAGTCTCAGAAAACACCTTTACCTCAGAGGCACCATAATAATCGGTCACACGATCCAAGAATTCATTTATCATAGCGTAAAATCCACTGTTTATATACTTTCTGAACACTACCACAAAACCGACAAACAGAACGAAAAACGCCACATACCAAATATCTCTTACCCACGTCTTACCGGATTTAAAAATGCTACTGAAAAACAGCGCCATCGCAGTATATGCTGCCATTATCAGCAGCACATTATATGCACACTTTATCGATGTGAGAAAACCAACCATAGCGCCCCACACAACAAGCACCTCTAACACGCATTTTGACAATATACCATGACTGTCCGTCCTACCGGTCAATTCTTTCAGACTTCTTGTTGACTTACCGAGTTTCTGTCTGGTTATCTCCGGGCTGTTGAGCAGAGTGACTCCTTTACAAAACTCGAACACACTCTCTTCTTTATTTTTCTTTCTATGCCCATTCCTACTCACGTATATATCCTTTCACTCGCTCTCCATATGTAAATAAAATCTCCCCATCGAAAGAATCTGCCGCAGTTATGACAAACACCTTTTTATCACTGTCAAACATCCTCTGCATCATTTCGTTTCCAAGACCGTACTCAGCATATGGAGTCTCGTAAAAAATCCTATCCATCCAGTCATGAATATCTGCTGCATTTCCCACAACAGTTTCCACCATATCATCTCCATTCACACTCCAATGATAAATGGTATACGGAATATTTCCAGCAATCAGATATCTTCCAAAGCCATACGCTGCTTTCAATACATCGTTTAGCATGTTTTTCTCATCATTTGCCAAATCTACAAAGATGGCAAGCTGGTCAGATGACATACTCTCCCTCTCTTTAACCATGAACTCTTCTTTGCCAGCCGACAATTTCCAGTGAATGTTCTGCAGTTTATCCCCAGGTCTGTATTCCCTGATATCAACGACCTCCGAAAAATCATTTCCCTTCTGTCTTGTCTCTTC
>URJU01000190.1 GCA_900548315.1 uncultured Coprococcus sp.
AATGGTTGCTCCGGGAGCAGCAATTGAAGATTCTTTTGATGAGAAAGACCAGGAGAATCGTATTCAGAATTAATTAACAGTTATGTAAGGAGGATATAACAGTGGCTAGAGTGTATAACTTTTCAGCAGGACCGGCCGTATTGCCGGAAGAGGTATTAAAAGAGGCAGCAGAAGAAATGCTTGATTACAAGGGAACAGGCATGAGCGTAATGGAGATGAGCCACAGGTCCAAAGCCTTCGACAATATCATCAAAGAGGCAGAGAAGGATCTCAGAGATCTCATGAACATACCTGACAACTACAAGGTGCTTTTCCTTCAGGGAGGAGCTTCACAGCAGTTCGCAGCAATTCCAATGAATCTCATGAAGAATGGTGTAGCAGATTACATCATCACTGGTCAGTGGGCAAAGAAAGCATACGAAGAAGCAAAGAAATATGGAAAGGCAGTTGCAGTTGCATCATCAGCTGACAAGACTTTCTCATATATCCCAGATTGTTCAGATCTTCCAATCGATGACGATGCTGATTATGTATACATTTGTCATAACAACACTATATATGGAACAACATACCACACATTGCCTAACACAAAGGGCAAGATCCTTGTGGCAGATATGTCATCAGACATTCTCTCTCAGCCTGTAAATGTTGAGGATTATGGCATGATCTACTTTGGTGTACAGAAGAATGTTGGTCCTGCCGGTGTGGTAGTAGCCATCATCCGTGAGGATCTCATCAGAGATGATGTAATGCCATTTACACCGACCATGCTCAAGTACAAGACTCAGGCAGATGCTGATTCACTCTACAACACACCTCCATGCTACGGCATTTATATCTGTGGCAAGGTATTCAAGTGGGTTAAGGAGATGGGCGGACTTGAGGCAATGAAGATCCACAATGAGAAGAAGGCCAAGATCCTCTACGATTTCCTGGATAGCTCAGATCTTTTCAAGGGAACGGTAGTAAAGGAAGACCGTTCACTCATGAACGTACCATTTGTAACAGGTGATGCTGATCTCGATGCAAAGTTTGTCAAGGAGGCAACAGAGGCTGGATTTGTCAACCTCAAGGGTCACAGAACAGTCGGTGGTATGAGAGCGTCTATCTACAATGCAATGCCTATCGAGGGTGTTGAGAAACTTGTAGAGTTCATGAAGAAGTTTGAGGCAGAGAATAAGTAATATTAACTATTATATAGTAGCAGACAAAAAAGATAGTGACAGGTGATCGTAAAGTTTGCAATATATGATAATACTATTACCTGAGTCACAGAAAAAGGGAGAAAAAGACATGTCAGTAAAGATTAATTGCTTAAATCCTATCGCAGCATGCGGTATGGAGCTTTTACCTGATACATATGAAGTAACAGATAATTTTGCAGAGGCAGATGCGGTTCTCGTTAGAAGTGCATCCATGCATGACCTTGAGCTGTCAGACAGCCTTCTGGCAGTAGCCCGCGCAGGTGCAGGTGTCAACAATATTCCGCTTGATAAGTGCGCTGAAAAGGGTATCGTAGTATTCAACACACCAGGTGCAAATGCAAATGGTGTTAAGGAGCTTGTTGTGGCTGCCCTTCTCATGGCATCAAGAGATCTTGTTGGTGGATATAACTGGGTCAAGGACAATGCAGCAGAGGCAGACATTGCCAAGATGGTGGAGAAACAGAAGAAGAATTACGCAGGTAACGAGATCCTCGGCAAGAAACTCGGAGTAATCGGTCTTGGTGCCATTGGAGCAAAAGTTGCAAATGTTGCACTTAAGCTCGGTATGCAGGTATACGGATATGATCCATATGTGTCAGTAGATGCCGCATGGGGACTTTCAAAGGATGTAAAGCACATCACAAATGTAGAGGATATCTACAGAGACTGTGATTATATAACAGTTCATGTTCCGGCGCTTGACAGCACAAAGGGCATGATCAACGCAGATGCATTTGCCATGATGAAGGACGGCGTGAAGATACTCAACTTTGCAAGAGACGTACTGGTTAACGATGAGGATATGAAGGCTGCACTTGACTCAGGCAAGGTAGCAAAGTATATGACAGATTTCCCGAACCCAGCTATAGCAGGTTACAAGAATGTTGTGGCATTCCCACACCTTGGAGCATCTACAGCAGAGTCAGAGGACAACTGTGCAGTTATGGCATGCAAGGAGATCAAGGCATACATCAACAATGGTAACATCAAGAACTCAGTAAACTATCCAAATGTCAACATGGGAGAGTGTAGTGATGTAGCCAGAGTTACTATCTGCCACAAGAACATCCCTAATATGCTCACACAGTTCACAGGAGTATTCTCCAAGAAGGGTGGCAACGTATCAGGAATGATCAGTAAGGCAAAAGGCGATTATGCATACTCAATCCTTGATATTGGTGTAGAGCCAACTGCGGATGACATCGCAGAACTCTCAGCAATCGAGGGCGTAGTTAAGGTCAGAGTTATAAAATAAATAATATAAAGTAGAACGAAGTAATTCTCGAGTATCGAGCAATATACTGGATTTTACCTAAAACAGGCAATTGCAATAATCACAGAGATGGATTGAAAGTTTTGTGGTTAGTATTACCAAATCAGGGGAATACGAAGCCACCGGTCCTTAGATGACGCGCCAGCGGCATCTTAGTACCGCTGTAGGCTGAGTTAAGCGGGAGCGACCCCCTGATTGGTATACTAATCCACAAGACTTTCATCATAAAAGTTACGCAATTGCCGTCATTAAAAAGATAGGAGAGAAGAAAGATGAGTGATAAGTTAAAGGTAGGTATTCTTGGCGCAACAGGTATGGTAGGTCAGAGATTTATCTCACTCCTTGAGAATCACCCTTGGTTTGAGGTGGTTACAGTTGCAGCCAGCCCAAGAAGTGCAGGAAAGACATATGAAGAGGCAGTAGGTGACAGATGGAAGATGGATACACCGATGCCTGAGGCAGTTAAGAAACTTGTAGTATACAATGTCAATGAGGTGGAGAAGGTCGCTGCCACAGTTGATTTCGTATTCTCAGCAGTTGATATGACAAAGGATGAGATCAAGGCTATCGAGGAGGCTTATGCCAAGACAGAGACGCCAGTAGTTTCAAACAACTCAGCTCACAGATGGACTCCTGATGTTCCTATGATGGTTCCAGAGATCAATGCAGATCATGCAGAGGTTATTGAATTCCAGAAGAAGAGACTTGGAACAGAGAGAGGATTTGTTGCAGTTAAGCCTAACTGTTCAATCCAGAGCTACGCACCTGTACTCACAGCATGGATGCCGTTTGAGCCATACGAGGTGATCGTAAGCACATATCAGGCAATCTCAGGAGCAGGAAAGACATTCAAGGATTGGCCTGAGATGCTTGGCAACATCATTCCATACATCGGCGGTGAGGAAGAGAAGTCAGAGAAGGAGCCACTCAGGATCTGGGGTAAGGTAGACAAGGAAAATGGTGTGATAGTACCTGCAGAGGGAATCACTATCACAAGCCAGTGTATCAGAGTTCCGGTTCTCAACGGTCATACAGCTACTGTATTTGTAAAGTTCAGAAAGGACCCTACAAAGGAGCAGCTCATCGAGGCTATGACAAGTTTCAAGGGCGCACCTCAGGAACTGAACCTTCCAAGTGCACCAAAGCAGTTCATTCAGTACCTTGAGGAAGACAACAGACCACAGGTATCTCTGGATGTTGATTTCGAGAACGGTATGGGCATCAGCGTTGGACGTCTCCGTGAGGATTCAGTATATGACTGGAAGTTCGTTGGTCTTTCACACAATACAGTAAGAGGTGCTGCAGGTGGAGCTGTTCTCTGCGCAGAACTTCTGAAGGCAAAGGGATATATCACAAAGAAATAAATTTTTGACGATATAAAAGCTGATAATTTATAAAAATTTGATAGGATTGAGCCTGTTTAGCCGAGATTGACATGATATGTGTCAACTGTTGGCTGAACAGGCTTGTTTTTGTTATATTGTTTCCCCGGGGGTCAGGCACCTCCGTCCCCGATGGATGTCGTATGC
>URJU01000191.1 GCA_900548315.1 uncultured Coprococcus sp.
ACGAGATTACTACGCGTCTCGTGGGCTCGGAGATGTGTATAAGAGACAGGTGATAGACGTAGGCGGAACATTTATAAAGCATTGTGTGATGGACAGAGATGCTGAGATAATGGAGAAGAATAAATTCCCTACACCTGGAAGATTTGGGAATGGACTGGAGAACATACAACAGGGGCTGGATGCATTCCTTGATGCAATTCAGTCGATATATGATGGATATAAGGAAAGATATGATATACAAGGAATAGCTATATCACTTCCTGGACAGGTGGACGTGGACAACGGAATATGTTATGCCGGCGGAGCCTTGCCTTACCTTGACAAAGCACATATAGGCGAGCTTGTAAGCGAGAGATGCGATGGACTTAAGGTAGCGCTTGAGAACGACGGCAAATGTGCAGCATTGTCGGAGATATGGCAGGGAAATGCAAAGGACTATAGCAGCGCAGTTGTATTGGTATTTGGCACAGGTGTCGGTGGAGGAATAGTCATAGACAGAAAGATACTCCACGGCAGAGGTATGGTTGCCGGTGAGATGTCGTACCTGTTTGAGGATGTGAACAGGGATAATATAGACAAACTTGTACCGCTTGAGGCGAATCTCAAGAATACAAAGAAACATGTAAAACTTCCGGACAATGTCATCTGGACGATGCAGGCATCGGTAAGCTCACTCAGAAGAGAGGTGGCAGCAGTCAAGGGCATGAGGGAAGATGAAGTGTCAGGTGAGATGATATATGAGTGGGAGGCTGCCGGTGATAAGGCGGTCATAGATGTGCTTGAGGACTGGTATCTGAATATTGCCAAGCACTGTATGAACATGCATGTTCTGCTGGCACCGGACATCATACTCCTTGGCGGTGGAATCAGTGCGGAACCAAGATTCATACAGGGCGTGAAGAAGTATGTGGATAAACTGGCGAAATTTTCAGTGATTTATAATGAGATGCAGGTGGGACTGTGCAAATTTGGCAACGATTCCAATCTCATAGGAGCACTTTTCAACTATCTTCAGAAGTATGAGGGCGCCCACTAGTTAAGAAAACGGTGATCATATCAGGATGAAACACAATGACGGAAAAGAGACGGACATCAAAATGAGAGCAGAAAAGAGTACAGAAAAAAACATAGAAATGAATACAGAAAAGAACACCGATCATAGAAAAAAATCACATGAGATGGATATGTTAAACGGTTCGCTGGCGCTTAAGATGCTTATATTTGCCATGCCGCTGGCGGCCAGCAGTATACTGCAGCAGCTTTTCAATTCAGCGGATGTTGCTGTGGCAGGAAGATTTGCGGGAAGCGATGCACTGGCGGCAGTTGGAAGTAATGCAGCAGTCGTTGCTCTCTTTGTGAATGTATTTGTTGGACTTTCGGTTGGTGTGAATGTTCTTGTGGCTCATTATATAGGTCAGAACAAGAAGGATTCAATAAGCAAATGTGTGCATACCAGCGTGAAGTTCGCCATTATATGCGGGATAGCTATGCTTGTGGCTGGAATGTTTGTGGCAAGACCTATACTTGAGGCTATTGATACTCCTGTCAAGGTGCTTGACCAGGCGGTATTATATCTGAGGATATACTTTGTGGGCATGCCGTTTATCATACTTTATAACTTTGGAGCTGCAGTGCTCAGAGCGATAGGAGATACGAGAAGACCTCTCTACTGTCTGATAGTATCCGGTGTGCTTAATGTTATTCTCAATCTGTTCTTTGTGTGCGTGTGCAAGCTTGGAGTTGCAGGTGTAGGTATGGCAACGGTCATATCCAATGTGGTCAGTACAGGAATAGTCATGTACATATTAATGCATGAGGATGGTCCACTCAGACTCGATATGAAGAATATACGAATAGATAAAGTGTGCCTGGGAAAGATACTCAGGATAGGTGCGCCATCCGCGATACAGACAGCAGTGTTTTCTCTTTCCAATGTGCTTATACAGGGAGGAATCAACAGTTTTGGATCTGATGCGGTAGCTGGATCGTCCACGGGACTGAATTTTGAGTATTTCGCATATTTTGTCATATCTGCATATGCTCAGGCTGCGGTTACATTTGTCAGCCAGAACTATGGCGCAGGAGAGAAACAGAGGTGCAGAAAGGCACTTCGCATAGCTATGCTTGAAGGAATGTTCATGACGGCGGTGTTTAGCTGTGTCATGATGCTGGCCGGAGATTTCCTGGTGAGGTTCTACACCAAGGATCCTGAGGTTATAAAGTATGCTCTTGTAAGAATGAAACATGTCATGCTGCTTGAGGCTATGACGGGCACATATGAGATGACGGCGGCTGCGCTCAGAGGATTGGGCAAGTCGATGCTGCCGGCGGTCATAACTGTCATCGGATCAGTTGTGTTCAGGATCATATGGCTTTACACCGTATTTGCGAAGTATCATTCATTTGGAATGCTGCTGAATGTATATATAGTGTCGTGGATAATCACAGGTACGGCCATGATAATTGCATACATACTTGTGTCTAGAAAATTGCTGGGACATACGAAAAAACATAATCAACTTTCTAAGGCGATTTCATAAAGCAGTTTTATAGATAAGGGGGCGGAGAGTTATGACGACAGATTTGACCAGTGATAAAAAAAGGACATATATAGCCATAGACCTCAAGTCCTTCTTTGCGTCAGTTGAGTGTGTAGAGCGTGGGCTGGATCCTCTCACGACGAATCTGGTGGTGGCTGATGCGTCAAGGACAGAGAAAACTATCTGTCTGGCTGTGTCCCCCTCGCTTAAGGCGTACGGAATATCTGGAAGAGCCAGGTTGTTTGAGGTAGTCCAGCGGCTTAAGGAGGTCAATGCCAGCAGGTGCACTATGGCTCCAAATGGGGTGTTTACTGGGGATAGCACGGATTCGGTTATGCTGACAACGCATCCGGAACTTGCGGTTTCATATATAGCTGCACCGCCAAGAATGGCGTACTACATGAAATACAGTACGATGATCTACAACATATATCTGAAGTATGTTGCGCCTGAGGACATGCATGTGTATTCCATAGATGAGGTGTTTATGGATGTCACGGATTATCTTGGAATATATCATAAGACACCGTACGAACTTGCAATGACGATCATACAGGATGTACTCAGCCAGACCGGAATAACAGCCACAGCGGGAATAGGTACAAATATGTATCTGTGCAAGATAGCGATGGACGTTGAGGCGAAACACATAGCCCCGGACAAAGATGGTGTCAGGATAGCGATTCTCGATGAACAAAGCTACAGGAGAAAACTCTGGGATCACAGACCCATTACGGATTTTTGGAGAGTCGGAAGAGGATATGCGAAGAAACTTGAGGAACATGGTATGTATACCATGGGAGATATAGCAAGGTGTTCCATAGGACGTGAGGATGAATATTACAATGAAGATCTTCTATACAGACTGTTCGGCATAAATGCAGAACTCCTCATAGATCATGCGTGGGGCTGGGAACCCTGCACGATTGCGGATATCAAGTCCTATAAACCAGAGCGCAACAGTATGGGTTCGGGGCAGGTTTTGTCGTGTCCGTATGAATACGATAAGGCCAGGCTTATCGTCAGGGAGATGACAGATCTGTTGGTGCTTGAGCTTGTGGACAAGAAGGTTAAGACAGATCAGATTGTCCTCACAGTCGGTTACGACATAGATAATCTGAAACAGAATGATCAAGGAAAGAGATATTCCGGAGTAGTACAGACTGACAGATATGGCAGACGGATTCCAAAGAATGCACATGGTACGGTGAACCTGGGTGAGTATACATCGTCAACCCGCAGGATAATGGATGCGGTAACCGGATTGTTTGAGGAGATAGTAGATTCTGAACTTTATGTGAGGAGAGTGTATGTCACCGCAAATAATCTGATATCAGATGATGAAGCAGAGAACAGACAGGGATACAGGCAGATGAGCCTGTTTGAAGACTTTGGAGATGGAGCGGAGAACAGACAGAGAGATCTTG
>URJU01000192.1 GCA_900548315.1 uncultured Coprococcus sp.
CGAGATTACTACGCGTCTCGTGGGCTCGGAGATGTGTATAAGAGACAGGTACTCACCTGTAGATGGATGTATGAATCCTAGGACTCCAGCATGTAAAGTTTGTCCCTGAAGTTTAAATGGACATTTCTTAGGACCATAAACCTCATCACCCAAAATAGGATGTCCTATGGATGACATATGCACACGTATCTGGTGCGTTCTTCCCGTCTCCAGCTGACATTCTATATATGTGTATTTGCCGTTAAAACGCTCCAATACGCGGTAGTGTGTAACAGCCCTTCTCCCATTTCGAGTGTTTACCGCCATCTTCTTTCGATCCTTAGGACTTCTGCCTATGGGGGCATCTACAGTTCCATTATCCTGCTGTATATTGCCATGAACTATGGCGTAATACTTTCTGGTTATGCTGTGTTCATGGAGCTGTTCCGAAAGAAATCTGTGAGCCATATCGTTTTTGCACACTACAAGAATCCCTGTTGTATCCATATCTATCCTGTGAACTATTCCTGGACGAAATTCACCATTTATCCCTGACAACGAATCTTTGAAATGATACATGAGACCATTTACAAGAGTACCGCTATAATGACCAGGGGCAGGATGAACAACCATGCCCTTAGGCTTATTTACAAGGATCACATCATCATCCTCATATATTATATCCAGTGGAATATTCTCAGGCTCTATGTCAATATTTACTGGTTCTGGGACCGAAATATCTATCATGTCAGAAACTTTCAACTTATAGCTTTGCTTGATCACCTTGCCATTCACAGTTATCTTTCCATCTTCAAATAATTTTTTAAGAAAAGATCTTGAATAATCTGCAAAATATTCACTGAGAACCTTATCTATTCTGTTGTCTGTCCATTCCTCGCAGGACTCAATATTATACTCTTCCATATGCTATTATTTTGTATTATTCTGCTCACGATCCTCTTTCTTGGAATCGCGTACTATGTCACTAAGCTCATCATCCTTATATTTAAACAGGATCAATATTACTATGACTATAAAACTACATGTAACATAAATATCTGCCACGTTGAATACAGGGAAATTGATAAGACAAAAATCAAACATGTCGACAACAAATCCCCTTGTTATCCTGTCTATCATATTTCCTATTGCTCCGGCTATGAGAAAAACAAGACATATACGAAGTGGAGTATACTTGGTATCCGTTTTTTGTGCAAGTCTTACATAGACATATATAGCACCTACCAGTATAGCCGTTGTTATGATAAGGAGGAAAATTATCTTGCCGGAGAAACTTCCCCAGGCTGCACCTCTGTTTTGTACATATGTCAGCTGAAATACCTTATCGATCAGCGGATGGCTCTCACCTACCGAAAATGAAGTATCAATCAAATATTTGACAAACTGATCCACACTGATGAGGATGAAAACAATCAGTATTGCCAATGGAATTCTTTTTTTCATATCTCTTTGTTATCTCCCTGAAAAGCCTTTTTCATATCATCTGCAGTGATATCCATGTTGATGTACGCATCACCTATATCATGGAGAAGTATGAATTTAATACGATCTCCAACCATCTTTTTGTCATTTCTTGTATATTCGATAACCTTATCTGCATCCACAGGATATTGCTCCAATGTCGGGAACCCAAACGAGTCAAATGCTTCTAATATAGTCTCAAGAATATCCTGGGAAATGTCTCCAGTGTTTTTTGATATTATGGCTGCCAGACAACATCCTATACCGACACATGCACCATGACTGAGTTTCAGATCAAGGAATCTCTCAATTGCATGACCAAGAGTATGACCAAAGTTAAGCAGAGCTCTCTCTCCCTTTTCTGTCGGATCGTTCTCAACCACAAGTCTTTTTATATTACAACTGATGCGGATCATCTCCATGAGGGTCTCAGGCTCTTTAGCCAATATATTATCTCTGTTGGACATAAGCCAGTTAAAATATGCCTTATCTTTTATCAGACCATGCTTGATGATCTCACCCATTCCTGATATAAACTGTTCGTCAGACAATGTCGTAAGCGTTGACACGTTGATATATACAAGTTTTGGCATATGAAAAGCACCTACCATATTCTTGTAGGAATCAAAATCAACGCCCGTTTTACCGCCTATGCTGCTGTCTACTTGAGCAAGAAGGCTTGTAGGAATCTGAACAAAATCTATTCCTCTAAGATATGTTGCTGCAGTAAATCCTGTAATATCGCCGGTTACTCCACCTCCAAGTGCAATAAGCATGTCACGTCTGTCAAATTTTGCCAGGATTAGCTTTTCATATATGAGTTTTACTGTGTCGAGATTTTTATTTGCCTCTCCGGCATCAAATACAACTGAAATAATTTCTTTGCATTTGCCTTTGAGCTGATTCTCTATTGTTTCAAGATAGAGAGGTGCAACATTGGATTCTGTTACAATACACACCCTTTTATCAGCAATTCCCTGTCCGGCTAAAAGACCAGGCAGGGAATTAAAATCGTTAGCAAAGAAAATGTCATAGATTGATTCACCGTTCTGATGAACTGTAAGATTATTGTTCATAATAACATTCTCCCTGTGAGTATTAATGTTTAGTTTCCAAATGGGTTGACAAATGACTTTCCACCAAGATTCTTGGTATAGACAGAAGAATCACTAGTAACATTTCCACCACCTGCACCACCAAGGGTTGAATCCCCCATAGCTGAACCTCCACCTGAACCAAGTGTTGATTCCTCTCGTCCCTGTGGATCACCGTCAAATGAACCTAAAAATGAATTCATAGCTGCGTTCTGGCTTGATGGTGAATATGGCGCAGATGCTGAAGTTTCATTCGTTATATCATCAAACTCTATCCCCATCTCTTCGTTGATAGGATTCTGCGCAAGGAAATCCATATGTGAATCCATAAGTGCTTTGAAAGCACACACATAATCTTTATATTGCTGCTTTATACCATCTATGCTGCCTTCAATACGCTCAAGCTCCTCACGAGCCTCCTGGACAATGTTGTTGGCTTTTATCTTGGCATCATTCTCTATGAGCCTTGCCTTGTCTGCAGCATTCTTTGTGGACTCCTCAGCATTCTTCTCAGCCAGCATAAGTGACTTTTGAAGTTTGGACTCTGTTGTCCTGTAGTGTACAAGACTATCAGTGAGAGTCTTAACTTGGTTCGTAAGATCTGCATTAGACTTATAAAGTTCTGTGTAACTCAGCACAACCTTGTCAAAGAAAGCATCCACATCCTTCTTTGCATATCCCATTCCATGTGCAAATTTCTTCTGTTGTAAATCAACTGGTGTAAGCATATGTATTCCCCCATAAATAACATATATTAGTATGTTGCCTTGCTTGAAAGATTCTCTCCGTTAAGTGATCCTCCAGCCAATTCCTCCCTTAAATCACCTGACACATATGTACCGTTAGGAGTGGCAAGGAATATATTGCCTGAAATAGCCTGGAACAGACCATTTACAGCATAACTTGCGCCTCCGATAAAATCGGCAATTCTCTGTGCAGTTGGAAGATCTAAATCTTCCATATTGATAACGATGATCTGACCTCTGTTGAGATGATCTATGATCATCTGCGCATCGTCAAACTCATCTGGCTTGATAACAAATACCTCGCTGTCGTCGCTTGAAACTCTGTCAGCTCTGCTGTTGATCGATACAAGCTTACTGTTGCCATTCTGACCTGTTCTAGCTGTCTTTGTTCTTGAAGTACTTCCTGATGTGGTTCTGGCACTCTTGTATTTGTTAAATGATTTCAATGGTGAAGTTCTTACTCTGTCATCGTCCTCGTCATATGAATCATCACTGCCATAATCATCTTCGTCATATGGCTCATCATACTCATCGTCCATCTCATCATCTTCATCAAACATATCATCATCAAAGTCTTCGTCATTTGAGTCAGTTATTTTAAAAAGGTCAAGAAAACTCTTCTTTGCACTACCCTTTGCCATGATCGTTCTCCTTTAATC
>URJU01000193.1 GCA_900548315.1 uncultured Coprococcus sp.
CTGCTGTCAGTGCTGTTTCCATTAGCCGCTCCATTACCCCCTGTGGAAGATCCACTTGTGCCATCTGTGTACACATCGCCTTTTCCATTGACACTATTAGAATTACTATCTGTGTCCTTTGACGCTTTCTCTGTGGTCTTATCTCCGCCAGCCTTTTCTGTTGTGCTTTTTTCTGTGGTGCTTTTCTCCGCCTTAGCCTTTTCCGTAGTCTTTTTTTCTGTTGTACTGTTGTCTGCCTTGTCAGAACTTTCCTCTGTTCCTTCAGTAGTTGCCTGCTGAATAACATTTGACGTATTGCCCTGTCCTGAACCGTCTTTTCCTGCATTTCCATAGTTAAATGCAACCGTAACGGTAAGAGCACCCACGATCAGTCCTGTACCAAGTCCTCTGAAAAAACTCTTTTTATACATTTCCTACCTCCCTGACCATCTACTGATCGCCAGTCTCCTTTGTCTCTTTTGCTTCACTCATCTGGTCTATCATCACTTTTGCTTCGCCAACACCTATTCCAAGCTTATTGGCTATCTCCATTATACTGAGCCCTTTTTTATGAAGTTCTGCCACCTGGGACTCGATGTCAACGCCTTCATCCCATATATCAAGTGGCTTATTCTGTGCTGATTTTTTCTTCTTTTTCTTTCTGGATCTGTTATTCCTATTCTTCTGCGGTGCAGGAACAACATTTCCATCCTCTATATCCGCAGCCATTTTCTCAGGGTTCTCAGCCTCAACGACTGTGAATGCACTGTCAGTTACCTGACTTTCTTCTATAGAAACCACCGTCTCCTGAGCATCACCAACATTCACATTATCCGCATTTGCCTGATCGTTCTGGGTATCCTCTGTCTTCTCTGCTGTATCAGCCTCGATCTGTACATTCTCCTCCTGAGGGACATCTTTTTCTTCTACTGCCGCCTCATCGGAATCTTCCTTCTCGACCTCTGTCTCTGCACTTTCCTCTTCATAGACTATAGGTTCTTTCTCACTTTTATCCTCAGGGTCATATGACTCATACGCCTCTGTAAGACTCTGGTTGATATAGTCTATCATCTGTTTTTTCGCCTTCTCAGAGAGCTGCGATGAACATTTTTCAAGTTCAGCCTTCATCTTATCCCTGGCATCTGCAATTCTGCTCTCATAATCTGCCATAGCCTTGTCTATATTCTGTTTGGTGTCATCTGACATATCCTGTACACTTTTACCTGCAGCCGCTTTAAAATCCTCGATCTCTTTCTTTACATTCTCTCTGTATTCATCGATCTCTTTCTTTGACGATTCACGGATTTCTGCAAGTTCTTTTTTTGATGAGTTCTTGACCTCATCAAGCCCATTTTTCATATTGTTCTTAACTTCATCGCCCTGTTTCTTCAGATCATTCTTCTTCTTTTCAACGAGAAGATCACAGTACTCTTCAAGCTGTTTCTCAATCTTTTCTCTGCTCTCCGCGAGAGTTCCATCAGTCTCATCCTCTTTCTTTCCATCTCCGATGAAAAAGCTGATCATAACTATTGCCAAACCTACTACCAATGTCACTATTGCCGGTATCATATTTCTTCTCCTTTTATGTTATCTAGTCTGTATCTTATTCATTCTGCAGCAAATGTCACGCATCCTTAAGTTCATCAAACACAACATCATTCAAAACCTTGATGTACGTTCCCTTCATTCCTGACGATCTTGCTTCTATAACTCCTGCACTCTCAAATTTTCTGAGCGCATTCACTATAACAGATCTGGTTATTCCAACTCTGTCAGCCACCTTGCTTGCAACGAGTATCCCCTCCTCGCCATCGAGCTCAGAGAAAATATGCTTTATGGCCTGAAGTTCAGAGAACGAAAGAGTACTTATTGCAGATCTGACTATCGCTATCTTTCGATTCTCCTCGGCATTCTCCTCGTTGAGTGCCCGCATCATCTCCAGTCCCACAACCGTCGTTCCGTACTCTCCGAGAATAATATCATCAATATCATACTCTATCCCCAGTCTGTACAGAAATAATGTTCCAAGTCTTTCCCCTGCAATATCGATTGGGAGCAGCAGGCCGTGGTACTTGTCTATATCCTGACCGTCAAATCCCAAAGTTGTAAGATTAACATTCTCTTTGGTGGAAAGCACAAGCAGAAGTCTCTCATTAAGCATGTTGTCGATCAGACTTCCCACCTTGCCTTCTATCAGCTCATGGATCTCCGGAATGTCATCTCGGTTCTTAAGACCTAATATCTTTCCTTTCTTGCTTATGACCATCACATTTGACGACAAAATATCACTTAGCACGTCACAAATATCATTAAACACGACCTTATGTGAATTGTTATTGTGTAATAACTTGTTTATCTTTCGTGTCTTATCTAACAACTGTACACTCATAAGTTTTCCTCCGATTTTTTATGTAATAAAAAGTATCATTTGCACGAATTTTTATGACTATTTGAAATTCTATCACAATGAATTACTCATAACAAGCCCATTTTATGTAAAGTAAGTCTATTTTTGAAAATTTAAGAAAGCGTTGATTTTACTAGCTTTTTAAGCCACTATATCTTGTGGTCATCTTATTTCTCGACACAATTTCCAATATTATGACAACTTACGATATTTTCCAATTTTTATACAATTATACAAAATGACAGACAACAATCGTCAGAAAAAAAAATCTGCATCCGGATATATTTCTTATACCGAATGCAGACTTTCGTTATCTGCGATCTTTTATATTATACAGCCTTAGCTCTCTGCCTTTTCTGCTGCCTTATTATTGCATGTATATCCACACTCCTGATCTGAACATACAAGCTTATTTCCCTTTACTACCATGTATTTGCCACACTCTGGACATTTCTCGTTGCTTGGCATAGCCCATGACATAAAATCACACTCAGGTGCTTTTATACATCCGTAATAGCGTCTTCCCTTTCTTGTTGCCTTTATGACAACATCAGCACCACACTTTGGACAAGCCACACCGATCTTTTCATAGAACGGCTTGGTGGATCTGCACTCAGGAAAACCAGGGCAGGCTAGGAACTTTCCATGAGGTCCGTACTTTATAACCATGTTACGTCCACATACATCACATTCCTCATCCGACACCTCATCCTCTATCTTTATGGATTCCAGTTCTGCCTCAGCCTTCTTTACCGCCTCATCGAGATCCGGATAGAAGTTCCTTACCACGACCTTCCAATCCACCTTACCCTCGCCTATATTATCAAGAAGTGATTCCATGTTTGCAGTAAAATTCACATCAATTATGACTGGGAATGCCTGTTCCATACTCTGATTGACCGCATCGCCAAGAGCTGTCACATAAAGTTTCTTCTGTTCCTTTGTTATATATCTCCTTGCAAGTATCGTTGAGATTGTTGGTGCGTAGGTACTTGGTCGTCCTATACCCAACTCCTCCAGTGTCTTTACAAGCAAAGCCTCTGTGTATCTTGCCGGAGGCTGTGTAAAGTGTTGTTTCTCCTCAAGGCTGTCAAGTTTTAACACACTCCCCTCTGACAGATTGTTGATTCCCGCAACGCTCTCTCCTCTGTCATTGTCTAGATTGTACACGGCAAGAAATCCGTCAAATGCTATCTTGGACGCCGATGTCTGGAAAACAGCATCGCCACAGCTTACCTTGACATTCTTCACAGAATACACCGCCCCTGCCATCTGGCTTGCAAGGAATCTGTTATATATGAGCTGATACAATCTGAACTGATCTCTCGATACCTGATCTTTGATCATGACTGGTGACAATGTCACATCTGTAGGACGTATGGCCTCATGTGCATCCTGTATCTTCTTGTCAGTCTTTGCGCGGCCATTTGAATCACCTATATACTTCTCACCAAAATTATCTGATATATAGGCATCAGCTGCCGCAACAGCCTCCTCAGATATTCTTGTAGAGTCGGTTCTCAGGTATGTCTGTCTCTTATACACATCTGACGCTGCCGACGATAAGGCTC
>URJU01000194.1 GCA_900548315.1 uncultured Coprococcus sp.
GGAGTTGGACTTGTGGGAAGTTTGCTCACTACGAGAAAGCATCTCAGGGTGTAATTGTTAAATGATACTAATTGTTTGTTAGTTGGGGGTTAACAAGGAGTAGTAGAATTATGAAAAAGAAAATTCAAAAAGGTCGTAACATAAAAAAGTCTGTATTAGTGATGGCGGGATGTCTGGCAATGGGGTGTGCCATGCTTTTCCAGACCGGAGATACAACTGTTAAGGCGATGACCAAGGATGAGGCTGAAAAGCAGAAGGAAGAGGCAAAAGATAACGAGGATAGTGCTAAAGATATACTGAACTCCATGGAGGAACAGCAGAATAAGATTGTTCAGGAAGTTGCGGATCTTGATGCTCAGTCTATTGCAATACAGACTGAGATCACCAAGAAACAGGATGAGGCTGACGAATTGGAGAAGAATATCAAAGAGACTAAGAAACAGCTCAAGGAGGCTCAGAAGGCTCAGGATAACCAGTACGAGGCTATGAAACAGAGAATACAATATCTGTATGAGGAGGGTGATGAGGAGTATGTTGACGCTCTTGTCACATCTATATCATTTACAGATCTTCTCAACAAGTCAGAGTATATAGATCAGATATCAGAGTATGACCAGAAACAGTTGACCAGACTGATAAAAAACAAAGATAGTATAGCTCAGTACGAGAAAGATTTGGAATCGGATCTCAGGCAGGTGGAGTCTATAAAGACTGATCTTGAGGCTGACAATGAAAAGCTGCAGGAACTTATAGAAAAAAAGCAGGAAGATATAAACAGGTACGCAGATGATATAGATGCTCAGAAATCCCTCATGGCAAAATTCACAGCCCAGAGGGAAGAGGCTGAAAGGCGAATTGCTGAAATCGCAAGACAGGAGATGAACCGTGCCAGAGCAAATGGCGGCGGAGTGTATACCCCAGATGGCAAGGTCTATGATACATCGAAGTATGCGGGAAGATTTATGTGGCCGGTATCAACGGGGGGAGTTATAACTGACGAGTTTGGATACAGAGATGCGCCAACGGCCGGTGCGAGTACATATCATCAGGGACTAGATATAGGTTGTGACTATGGAACAGACATAGTTGCGGCGGATGATGGAACAGTAGTTATGGCAGGTTACAATGGCGGAGCCGGCAACATGGTCATGATAAGCCACGGTGACGGCATATGCACTGTATATATGCATAATTCTCAGTTATGTGTCAATGTAGGTGAGAAGGTTGTCAAAGGACAGGTTATTGCTAAAGCGGGAAGTACGGGAGTTTCAACCGGACCGCATTGTCATTTTGGCGTGTCCATAGATGGAACTTATGTGAATCCGCATGATTTCCTGGGACAGTGATAAAGATTATAATATGAGGGTGAGAATCAAATAAAGGATTCGGGAAATGATAATAATACCAGAATGGAGATATAAGCGATGAGAAAGACGATCAAAAAGGCAGTGATGACGGTCGTACTAGCGAGCACGGTGATAGGACTTACGGGTTGTGGTTCGTCGGGAGTGTTCAGCAGTTCGATCAATAGTAACAAAAAGTCCAGTAAGGTAAATTATGACGGAAATATTTTGGATGCGGACGTCATAGAAAAGACTTCCAAGATTGAGAGCATCATTGACAGTTATTATTACAATGATATTGACGATGACCAGATCAGAGAGGGTATTTACAAGGGAATTATGGAATCTTTGGATGACCCGTATGCAGAGTATTATACAAAGGAAGAATTTGCAAAAATGCAGGAGGACGATTCCGGAGAATACGCAGGAATTGGAGTTACTGTCAGCAAGGACGAGGATACGGGATATGTGAGAGCAGTCAACATTCTTGAAGGGGCACCCGCAGAGAAGGTTGATATACAGCCCAATGATATAATTGTTCAGATCGATGATTATGAGATACTCACTGACGATGACCTTGATTATCTTGTCTCTCTTATAAGAGGTGAGGCAGGTACGGACGTGACTCTGAAAATATACAGAGAGAGTGACAAATCATACCATGATGTGACCATCACCAGGGAGATTGTGGAATACAGTACAGTCTCATCATTTATGATAGATGACAAGATTGGATATGTAAGGATCACGCAGTTTATAGACAATACTGACGAGCTGTTTGAGAAGGCTGTGGAGAACCTCAAGAAAGAGGGGATGCAGGCTCTGATGATAGATGTCAGAAGTGATCCGGGCGGAATGCTCACCTCCGTAGTAAATATATGTGATTACCTTCTCCCTGAGGGGACGATAGTTTCCATCAAGAATAAGGATGGCAAAGTCGAAGAAGAATACAAATCAACAGATGAGCAGTCTCTGGATATGCCAATGGTTGTCCTGACAAATGAATACAGCGCCAGTGCATCAGAAATCCTGACATCAGCACTGAAGGAGTTCAATGCAGCAACAGTTGTAGGAACCAACACATACGGCAAGGGTATCGTTCAGAGTGTCATACCTCTTGGCGATGGTACAGCTATAAAGCTCACAACGCAGAAGTATTTTACCCACGATGGAAATGATATCCATAAGAAGGGAGTTGCCCCTGATATCGAGGTTGAACTTCCAGATGATTACACATATAAGGATTTCCAGGGAGCGAAAGACAGCCAGTATCAGAAGGGCATTAAGGTGCTCAAGGAAAAATTTGAGGAGTAGGAACATTTGATATATTATGTATAATAGGTAACAGCCCCATGATAAATACGGGATTGTATATGTATTTTGCATAAATAATCAAAACAACATAATTTTTAGATAATATGCAGCACAAAAGTGCTGCATATTGTGTTATACTAGGAAATGTTCAGAAATCTGTTATAGGTAAATAAAAGGCAACAAAGGAGATATACATGGATAAGGAACTGATTATCGTATTGGACTTTGGCGGACAGTATAACCAGCTGATCGCCAGACGTGTAAGAGAGTGTAATGTATATGCCGAAGTACATCCGTACACATTGCCGCTGGAGAAGATCAAGGAGATGAACCCTAAGGGAATCATTTTCACCGGCGGACCAAACAGCGTATACAAGGACGATTCACCTAGCTGCAGCAAGGAGATATTTGAACTGGGTATTCCTATTCTCGGAATATGCTACGGTTCACAGCTTATGGCTCATTTGCTGGGAGGCAAGGTCAGCACAGCCCCTGTCAGCGAGTATGGAAGAACAGAGGTTGAGGTCGACAAGACATCCAAGTTGTTCGCAGATGTAAGTGATAAGACTATCTGCTGGATGAGCCACACGGACTATATTGCAGAAGTGCCGGAAGGTTTCAAGAAGACAGCCTGGACTCCAGTCTGCCCTGTGGCAGCCATGGAGAACGCTGAGAAGAAACTGTATGCGACTCAGTTCCACCCAGAGGTTATGCACACCGAGGAAGGCGTGAAGATGCTCAGAGCATTTGTCATGGATGTATGTCAGTGTGCAGGCGACTGGAAGATGGATTCATTTGTAAAAGATACAATAGAGAGTCTGCGTGCCAAGATAGGCAACGGCAAGGTGCTGTGCGCCCTGTCAGGCGGTGTGGACTCATCAGTGGCTGCAGTTCTCCTGTCTAAGGCAATAGGAAAGCAGCTCACATGTGTGTTCGTAGATCACGGTCTTCTTCGTAAGAACGAAGGCGATGAGGTTGAGGCGGTATTTGGACCGGACGGTCCATACGACCTGAACTTCATCAGAGTGAATGCTCAGGACAGATTCTACAGCAAGCTTGCCGGAGTAACCGAGCCTGAGGCAAAGAGAAAGATAATAGGCGAGGAGTTCATACGTGTATTTGAGGAGGAGGCAAAGAAGATTGGTGCCGTTGATTTCCTCGTACAGGGAACCATATATCCTGACGTCATCGAGTCAGGCCTTGACAAGTCGGCAGTCATCAAGTCCCACCACAATGTAGGCGGACTTCCTGACTATGTAGATTTCAAA
>URJU01000195.1 GCA_900548315.1 uncultured Coprococcus sp.
TATCGTCGGCAGCGTCAGATGTGTATAAGAGACGGAAACCGGACAGATCTCTCTGCCCGGTCAGCTCTACATAACAACCTAATTCACAAAATACTCTTTCCTGTTATGGTAATAGCACATACAGAGAAGGAAAATAACAATTAATCCTACCATTCCTGCAATATTTGCCTTCACAGAAAAAAGTTTTCCACCAAAATCCAGATCAATTTTCTTAAATATCACTATAGCGATACATGCATACACGATATTTCTTATGCCTAAAACCGCCAGGTAAATATTGAAAAACAATGGTCCTCTCTTCTGCCGTTTTGCCAGTTTGTGTCTTGCTATAAGGGCAAGCGGCGCGCAAATAAAAGTAATAATTCCCACAATATAAGTTACTATCTTACCATCAGGAAACACGCCGGACTCAATACCAAGATCATATAGCCACTGATACTCTCCTTTTCCTATGAAATATAACACGCCATGTGCAATAGAAGCTGCTGCTGTTATAAACAACGCTATACAAAAGAATCTGTGCCATTTCATACCATATCCTACGTTTGACTCTATATTATTTGACTCCATATTATGTACCTCCACCAAATATTCCGAACTTTATTTCATCAATTCATCTAAAAGATTTGTCACAACAACTAATTAATTTACGGCATTGCTGTCATCCTTCCGCAACAGGTAAAGCGTCACTGTCATGAATGTGTCATCTTTTCCCTGTTTTACGAATATTCTGCAATCCTCAGAAACGCCTACCCAGTACACCTGATAATCATCATCTGTAATATCGTTGTAGTCCTCATCGTCTGTATAGCCATTGCGCTTGCACAACTCTATATATTCTCCAGCCTGCTCTTCATCAACATTATAAACTACATACTCTGAATGAACATTTTCACCTGGCACTGGATAATAATCAGCTCTGTCTCGCATTATATAACAATCACCATTTTCTGGCTTTGGTGCATATTTGCCAAGTTTTCCATCTTCCCAGCCGCCCGTAACTGAGCCTGCCCGGTTTATATCTCCACCTACAGTCAGTACGATACAGTCTTCTCTATAATCTATAGCCATATAATCAAATGCTGCCTTATCTGAATATGCCATAAAACCGCAATCGTACTCACTCACATCCTGGTTAAAGCCTTCCTTTTTATATTTGTCAACCAAATATGTAAAATCATCCTTTGTCACATTGTCTATTTTGTATGCACACTCAAATCCCATATAATTATTATTAAACAGAGTGACCTCACCTCTATCAGGTACAGAGGCAATATCACAGCAGATTCCCTTAGCCCACTCAGCGTAATTCGGATTTTCGGTATCAAGCTGAACTTTGTCTGCCATAACAGCATCTGAAGAGCCACCTTCTTTTATCATTTTTTCATAGTCTAAAATTCCTATTCCTTCAAGTTTGAGATACATCTGTTTCAGCTTCTCGTATGTATTTTCATCAGAACTGGAAATTTTATAATTTTTTCCCCTTGTCCAATCCGTGCAATACTGTCCATTTACATAGCACAACCTCTTGTCTCCCATATAATCTTTGACTGATGTCGAGAACCCCAATGACACCTCATACGAACATACGAAAGTATCAAACGAATTATCTTCTTCAATATCCTCATTCGAATCTTCGAAAAAAACGTCTGGAATACCCCCTTCGATCTCCTCATAATCCATCTCGTTTACAAGATTTGCGATTCCCCTGACACGCACCTTATCAGTGGTATAATATTTGTTCGTTGATATCCTGTCTGCTGTCTTTACCCCAGCAAACACACCTGCCTTCTCGGTTCCCCCATCTGTACCACATGCTGTCAGCGAAATAGATGTCGCTAACATAAGTGCCAATAATTTTACCTTTTTCATATTAAATATTCCTCCCTAAAAGTATATAAAAGTGGATAACAAATTCCTTACTATTATTTTACAAGCTTGATCTGATCCAGTATGTAATGAATATCTTTGTCAGGCATGTTATCAAATGACATATTCCCTGCATTGCCATTATCTCTTATCATTGTATATGTTGTGATATCTTTTACTTTTTTTGTGCTCCCATAATCACTATACTCATAGTATTCTCTAACCTCGTCAGCCAGAGTAAATAATTCTCCATCCTTGTTGGTATAATCCCGCGCATTCTGAACATTGTCCATAGGAATTCTATAAAAGAAATCTTCGTCATCGACACCATTCATCTTATCCTGCATCAATGAATATGTATGTCCTTTATATTCTCCATTTACAAATATATATCTGATCGCACAGCCCTCAGATAGACCATATGTATATTCCACGCTCGTCAGCTCACCAGGAATTGAATCGAACCACGCATCCATTCCCGCATCCGCTGCGGCATCATTATATTTTTCATAAGTATATGTCGTGTAATGGACTCCCTGCACGATCTCATCGTGCTTTTGTGTCCACTTCACTGAATCATCTCCCGCTACTGTACCCAGATCCTCTACTTCATCCCAATAACTGTCGTCAGGTCCCAGATTTTCCTCTGACGTGTCATCTTCTCTCAATTCTTCCTCTTCACTGTCATCCAGAGTTCCCATTTCCATACTGTGATCGGTGATGAACACCTTTCTGGCAACCGTTGCACCGGCATAGATTGTCGCAGAACCAGCCACCAGCACCGCCAAAGTCACTGTAGCCGCCTTGATAAATCTGCTGCTATGATCTGGGAATTTCACGACTTTTTTCTTCTTGTAATTAAGAGTTTCCTCTATATATTTGTCGTCTATATTAGTAAGCGCTTCCTCAACCAATTCTTTCTTCATACCAATTCTCCTTTACAAGATACTGTTTCAGTTTCTCCCTTGTCCTGTGCAAATGCACATTTACATAATTGGTACTCAGAGACATTTCCTCCGCTATCTCCGGAATATCCATGCAAAACCAGTACTTCTTGACAAACATAACCCTGTCCACTTCCTTAAGCCCTTCCAGAAATTTGTTTAATCTGTCTGTAAGTTCCTGGGCAGTGATCCGTTCGTCCACCTCTCCTCCTGCCGCCACACACTCTGATATCTCATCCAGAGATGCGTCGTAGTAGGAATTTCTCTTATCTGCGGTATTATGTCTGTATCGCTTGAGCGACAGATTCCTCACTATCTTGCAGATGTATGCCACAAATGGATCCGGTTCCTCCGGTGGGATTGTTTCCCAGAGTGTCAGATATGTATCGCTGACACACTCCTCCGCATCCTCATTGTTCTTCAAAATCCTGTCAGATATTGATTTGCATAATTTTCCATATTTCTCGGAAGTAGCAGTAATTGCCTCCTCACACCTTTTAAAAAACAGTTCAATTATCAGCTGATCGTTCATTTGTCAATTACCCTCGCATATATATATATATCGAATCCCCGAAGTTATCGCTTAAAGATCTTTTGTCTTTTAACTCCCTCATACATATACTACCTTTCTGTTTTATCAAATTACACTTTCCGAGAAAAAATTTTTAATTTTCCATCTGCTTCTTCACCATCTGAAGAACACGCTCGTATTCTTTTATGTCTATTTCAAATAACCTTCTCATCTCTTATTCGACCTCCGCCAGATCTTTCTCTCCTGGGCCTCCTTTATCAGCATGTCCCGGAAATCAGGATGGGCTATGGATATCAGCGCCTCCGCTCTCTCCCATGTGGAACGCCCTTCAAGATTTATCACGCCGTACTCTGTCGCCAAAAAATACACCTGACTTCTCGGCGAGGTGATGATATCTCCGTTAAACTGTGGCTTTACCCTGGAATGCTTCACTCCATTCCTGTCGGTGTGGGTGGAACTCATGCAGATAAATGCCTTGCCGCCACGGGAGCCCGATGCACCGATCAGGAAATCAAGCTGTCCGCCGGTTCC
>URJU01000196.1 GCA_900548315.1 uncultured Coprococcus sp.
GTGGGCTCGGAGATGTGTATAAGAGACAGGTACCATCTTCACATTGTCAAGCTCCATGAGAGAATCCACTATCGAATATACAAGGACGCTGTCATCTACACCATCCTTACCATTTACAAATGCGTCATTGAACGTCACTGTGCAGAGTCCATCATCAAAACTGATCCACTTTACCACAGTATTCTCGTTAAATGGTGTCACCGTTCCATCATAACTGCTCTTCAGTCCCTGTATCACCTGCTCAGGCAGGCTCTCCTTCTTAGAATAATCTAATGTAAGAGATTTCTCCACAAGTGTTTTCCCTGACGAATCAGGAAGGTATATCCTTATCTCTTTCTCTGAATCCATTACATTGCCAATGTCAGCAAATGAATCCTCACTGAGAGCATCCTGTACAACCTTATTTTCATTGTCTGTTTCAACCATCTCATACACAACCGTCTGTATTGAATCTATCTGACAGAGCGTCTTCACAAACGCCAGCTTGCTGAGTACTATAGAATAAGAATCCATTGCATCCGAATCCACATTGAATATGAGATTTATAGTTCCATAACCGTCATATATATATCTCTGGTACACCATTCCATCTGGTACAGGAGTTTCAAGATCTGATGTCCCTCCGCCCTCAAGAAGAGCTTTCATGATAAGATCCACTTTGTTTTCCGCCGATGCCTGCTGATCCACAACCATTTTTTTCCTGGATATATCTGTCCACTTATCATTTATATAGTAGATGTAGAAATTGGGGTCGCCTGGCGTATCAACATCCGCATCCTTCTGAACATCACCACCGGTACTGCATCCCCACATAATAAATGTCAGCGTCAATATCGCCGCCATCATCACCATACTCTTTAATATCTTTTTCATAGTTTTCCTTTACTGATCACCAAGCGGTACTCTAACTGTAAATGTAGTACCTTTTCCAGGCTCACTGTACACATTTATTGTTCCTTTGTGAAGAATTATGATATTCTTCGTTATTGCAAGACCGAGACCGGTTCCTCCTGTATCTCGGCTTCTCGCCTTATCAACTCTGTAGAAACGCTCAAATATGTGATCTATACAGTCCTCCGGTATTCCCACTCCCGAATCCGCAACTTTAATATAAAAGTTCCTGTGATCCGAGTTCAGCGACACTTTTATCCAGCCACCGTCAACGTTATATTTTATACCGTTTTCTATAAGATTCGATATGGCAAGTGTAAACTTAACTTTATCAATGCTCGCCTTTATCTCCCCATAGCTCTCATACGACAACGCGATATTTCTCTTCTCCGCAAGCGGCTTGAGTCTCTTTAAGATAAGCTCCATAAAGTCATCCATATCTACAGACTCTTTATTAAGACTATCTGGTCCCTTGTCTGTCTTGACAAGAGTAAGCAGGTCACTTATGATCTCAGCTTCTCTGTCTATCTCCTGAACTATATCCTCCATGAACTCTCTATACATCTCAGCAGGTACATCACTCTGCGTAAGCAGTGACTCAGACAGAACTTTCATGGATGTTATAGGTGTCTTAAGCTCATGCGACACATTTGACACAAATTCCTGTCTTGACTCCTCAAGCAGCTGAGCTTTGTTGAATATGTCATTTATATCTCTGGTCAATGCCTTCATCTCCCGAAACATTCCAGACGTATCCATCTGTTCAAGGCTGCCGCCTTTCATTCTTTCTATCACGTTTCTCGTTCTGTTGACATCCCGCACTGACAATCCTGCTATGAAGTACGCTGCAACAATTCCAAGCATCACCGCAATTGCAAACACATACATAGAATTGCGTCTAAGTCCCCCTCTATAATTCAAAAGTTCATCGCGGTTGACTGCAATGACTGCTACCGCATTTGTGTATCCCTCACTGTCTATGACTGGGATTATCTTCCTATACACCATATCGTCAAGTCTGGTTGCCTCAGCCTTCTTCCCTGTCATTACTTCAAGTATATCTTGATCCGCCATATACTTATCAGTGTCCTTGTCATACGAATCAATTAAGACTTTGTAACCCTTATCTATGACAAGTAACCTTCCTGACAGAGAATAAGCCATGGTCTTTATCTCTCCCACGGCTTTTCTCATATCACCCTCAGAACCACAGTTGTTGACGACATATGCCACATAATCCACACACGAATCTATACGCTTGTCAAATTCCTTATCATTGCGCGCATCCACTGTTCTTATGATCGCCTCCAGACAGACATACGAAAATACCGCAACACTTATTGCAACCATGATGATTATTATCATCCGCTGACTTATCGTAAACCGTCTCTTTTTTGTGGTTTTCTTCGTCACTTGAGCATTTTCATTGCCATCACCGTCTTCATTTGGCTCTGTTTTAGATATTGATTCTTTACTTTCATTTATATCAACTGTATTTCTCTTTTTTTTCATATCATCCCTTAAAGAAATATCCTACTCCCCATTTTGTGTGAATATATACAGGTTCACCTGGGTTTGCCTCTATCTTCTCTCTCAATCTTCGAACGTGTACATCCACTGTTCTGGCATCACCCGGGTATGAATCGCCCCAAATGGTACTTAAGAGTTCATTTCTTGAATATACCTTGTTAGGATGAGCCATAAGAAGTTCCAACAGGTCAAATTCCTTCGCCGTGAGATTGAGTTCCTTTCCGCCGACAAATACACGTCGGCTGTCAAGCTCCACCTTCATGCCATTTATCTCCATGACATTTGCCTGTTTTACTGGAGCCTGCTTTTTGCCACTCCTCCTGAGTATAGCCTTTATCCTAGCCTTAACCTCAAGTATGTTAAATGGCTTTGTTATATAATCATCAGCTCCATATTCCAGCCCCATTATCTTGTCCATATCCTCACCCTTTGCAGTGAGCATGATTATAGGAACATTCGAGAATTCACGCACCATCTGACACACCTCTATACCTGTATACACCGGTATCATAATATCAAGAAGTACTATGTCATAATTGTTATTCTTTATCTTTTCAACAGCCTCGCCACCGTCATAAGCAATATCCACTTCCATGTCGTCCTGCTCAAGACTGAACTTTAATCCCTTGACTATCAATTTCTCATCGTCAACAACAAGAACCTTTTTCATTGTAACTTCCTTTCTCTTCAATCTATCAAATCCTGTCTCTCCCGGATCCTCTAATCTACAGTTATATATGACTCCAGCTTTCTATATATGCTGTCTCCTATACCACTGACATTTTTCAGATCTTCCTTGGTTGAAAATCCCCCATATGTCCGTCTGTATTCAACTATCTGTCCAGCCCGTGTCTCCCCGATCCCCGGCAGTTCCATGAGTTCGCTGACATCTGCCTTATTAATATTGATCAGGCCGGCATACTCACCGCTGTCAGCAGCATGATCCAAGTCTTCACCCGACCATTTCTGGGGCAGGTTTTCTCCCTGAACAGGAAAATATATTCTCTGTTCATCGGCAGCCTCCTCAGCCAGATTTACAACATTCCTGTCTGCATCTTCAGAGAATCCACCCGCTGCCACGAGGGCATCGTTCACTCTGGATCCCTTATCAAGCTCATACACTCCGGGTGCTGCGACTGCTCCGCATACATATACATAGATCTTTCCGGATTCACCGGCCAGTATCGCAGATGTACCATCAGGAGCCTGATTACCATCCAGTTCCTGATCACCTGATATTGCGGTTTCCGAAGATGTATCCTCTGATACAATATCAGTATCCTCAGACAATGATATAGTATCTTTTCCACAGCCGCCCGCCATAACACATGCAAGACAGACAAATATAAAAAACATGTATCTATTTATTGATATTTTCAATGTGCTGACACCTCCTGTGCCTGCACGGAATTACACAGATTTATTGCTGTCTCTTATACACATCTCCGAGCCCA
>URJU01000197.1 GCA_900548315.1 uncultured Coprococcus sp.
CTTCTTGCCATAAAAATAACCTCCAAACTGAGTAATTTTATCTTACATCAGTTTGAAGGTTTACACAAACTTTGGGATACACCCATGGGTATCCCCTCCCATCTGTTTTTTCCATTTTATATATCCCCCACAACCACATAAGAGGTAGATTATAGAATTAATCCCGCTTAAAAATATCTCTTGTATAAACTTTATCATTTACATCATCGAGACATGAATCATATCTATTGGCAATGATAGCATGACTTTTTTTCTTGAACTTCTTAAGGTCATTTACAACCTCTGAACCGAAGAATGTCTCTCCATTTTTTAGTGTTGGCTCATAGATTATGACCTTTGCACCCTTTGCTTTGATTCTTTTCATGACGCCTTGGACGGATGACTGGCGGAAGTTATCTGAGTTGCTCTTCATTGTCAGACGATATACACCTATTACACATTCTTTCTCCTGTTCAGGGGAAAAATCACTGCGATCATAGTAATCATAGTAACCGGCCATGTTAAGAACCCGGTCTGCGATAAAGTCTTTTCTAGTTCTGTTGCATTCTACTATTGCAGATATTATATTCTGAGGAACGTCGTTGAAGTTTGCCAGGAGCTGCTTGGTGTCTTTTGGCAGGCAGTATCCGCCATAACCGAAGCTTGGATTGTTGTAGTGGCTGCCGATACGAGGATCGAGACATACTCCATCGATGATCTCCTTGGTATTAAGTCCTTTTGTTTCTGCATATGTATCAAGCTCGTTGAAATATGACACACGGAGAGCAAGATAGGTATTTGCGAAGAGCTTTACTGCCTCGGCCTCTGTGAATCCCATGAACAGAGTATCTATATTTTCTTTTATGGCACCCTGCTGAAGTAATGCAGCGAATGTATGCGCCTTGTCAGTAGATTCTTCATCGCATGACACGATAATTCGTGATGGATAGAGATTGTCATACAAGGCCTTTGACTCACGGAGAAATTCCGGACTGAATATTATGTTATGTGTATTGTATTTTTCCCTGACGGATGCAGTGTAGCCGACAGGAATAGTTGATTTGATAACCATAGCAGCATCTGGATTGACCTTAAGCACAAGCTCAATTACGGCATCTACTGCTGAGCAATCGAAGAAGTTTTTCTTACTGTCATAATTGGTAGGTGCAGCGATTACTACGAAATCAGCATTCTTGTATGCTTCTTCACCATCTAACGTTGCGGTGAGGTCAAGATCCTTCTCCGCAAGATACATTTCGATGTAGTCATCCTGAATAGGAGATTTCTTATTATTTATGAGTTCAACTTTTTCTGGAATGATGTCAACTGCAGTCACGTGATTGTGCTGTGCAAGAAGGATTGCTATTGACAGTCCTACATATCCGATTCCTGCTACTGCTATATTATATTTTTTGTTGAGTACAGCTGCATTTGCTGTCTTTTTCTCTTCTTCGAATAGGTCAACGACTTCGAAGTCTAAGGTTTCAGCAAGTGCCTGTGAGAGATTCTTGTCTTTTCTCTTTGTTGTGATGGTATCGACCATCTTTGTTGTGGACAGTTTTTTCATACGTAGAATCCTCTCTTTTAGCTGGTGGGTGTTAGGCCACGGTTGATATATTACTAGTCTGCAATTCTGAATGACGATTGCTGCGTTAATAACATGATGCCATCCAGAATACTGATGTTTATGGCGACAAGATAGCACTTGGGGGGAGGGATCGTCAATGGGGAGGAAGATAGAGATTTTCGTTTGTAGTGGTTTCAAAGTATGCTATCATTGAGATAGTATATTTTGAAACCTTTTTTAATTTTATAGGAAAGTTTGTTCTATAAGAGGAGAAGACATGTTAGATATTATTGTGGTAGAAGATAATAAAGAGATTGGCAAGCTGCTTTTTGATTTCTTACAGAAAGAACACTATACAGTCAGTGTTGTCGATACGGGAGAAAAGGCGATTGCGTTATTTGAACGATATGGAGCCAAATTAGTGATTCTTGACCTGATGCTTCCGGGCATAGATGGATTTGCTGTATGTTCTAGGATCCGTGAGAGTTCCAATGCGCATATTCTGATTGCAAGTGCCAGAACACAGAAAGAGGATAAGTTAAAGGGACTGAATCTCGGAGCGGATGATTATATAGATAAGCCATATGATGTAGATATTTTATTGGCGAAGATCAATGGTATATTCAAAAGAAAGTATTCACAGGCAGAGATGATCAGTGGTGATATCAAATTAAATACTGTTATGCAGACGGTTTATCTTGCGATCGGGGTAGAACCGGAGCGGAGCTGGCAGCCGGTCGAGACGACAGCAAAGGAATTTGAACTGCTGAAATTATTGATGGAGAATCCGGGAGTGACGTTGAAGAAAGAGTATCTGTTTCATACCATATGGGGAAGTGACAGTGAATCGGAAATTCAGACATTGACGGTGCATATCAAATGGCTCCGGCACAAGATTGAGAAAGATCCAAAACATCCGGTACATATTATTACGGAATGGGGAACGGGGTATCGTTTTGAGTAGATATAGAAGATTTGCAGCAGGTATTTTGTTATTGGAATTATGCCTGATCGGAATATGTAATTTTGTCATAACTGGCTACGACTCCCACCGGGCACAGAAAGAATATCTCGTGGATGTTTCACGGGCAGCTCAGGACATGAGGGAAGGGACTTCGGCGAAAGATCTGGACATGGGGAAATACAACAGTCTTTTGTCGGTTCAGATATTTGATCCGGATGAAGTGTGTAATGAAGAATACCGTATAGAAGACATTAATGGTACATGGTATCGGTTCTGTTACAGGAAGAATCCAGGCAGCCATACGGTAATAATGATGAATGGAATGTTGATGGCTATGTGGCTGATATCTGCAGTTGTCCTGTATATGATGGGAAAGAAAGTCATTGATCCATTTAATACAATGGAATATCTGACCACAGAACTTGCCAAGGGCAATCTGTCGGTTCCTGTAAAAGCAGAAAAAAGCAAGTTTTTTGGACGCTTTCTGTGGGGAATGGATATGCTGCGTGAGAAATTGGAATCAGATAAGATCCGTGAACTGGAACTAGAAAAGGAGAAAAAAACATTAGTATTATCTCTGTCACATGATATCCGGACACCATTGTCTGCAATTGATCTGTATACAAAGGCACTTGCCACCAATTTGTATGACAAAGAGGAGGAGCGGCAACAGGCCATTGCAGGAATCCGAAGGAATGCAGACGAGATCAATCGTTATGTAGAACAGATCGTACAGGCGGCAAGGGAAGATTTTCTGCAAATGGAAGTGCACAATGGAGAAATCTATCTTTCGAAAGTGATACGCATGCTTGTTCATTATTATGCAGAGAAGTTGGAACAGCTTCATACAAGTTTTATAGTGGAAGATGTGCCGGGATGTCTGGTGTATGGGGATGAAGACCGTATGATTGAGGCAGGACAGAATATACTGGAAAATGCGATCAAATACGGAGATGGGAGAAACATAAGAATATCATTTTCAGAGGAAGAGGATCATGTGCTTGTGTCAATTACGAATACCGGACACACATTGCCACAGGAAGAGATGGCACATGTTTTTGATTCGTTTTACCGGGGAAGTAACAGTGAACATGTCCGGGGAAGCGGATTAGGATTGTATATCTGTAAGGAGCTTCTTCACAAGATGGATGGCGAGATCTATGCCGGGACAACGAAGGATAATGAATTTACGGTTACGATAGTTTTGCGAAAGATATAGTGAGATTGTATCATTAGATCGGGTGGGAGTGATCCTGCCCGGTCTATTATTGCTTTATAGGCAGTAGATTATTTAAGGATTATTTAATAATTCTTCTGTTATGCTGGATACAAGAAAACAGGAAGGGAGTTATGTATATGTATC
>URJU01000198.1 GCA_900548315.1 uncultured Coprococcus sp.
TAACAAAATTATGTAAACAACTATATCAGGAGGGTGTATGGAGGAGTATAAGGTTTATCAGGATATCAAAGCACGAACCAATGGAGAAATTTATATTGGGGTTGTGGGTCCGGTCAGAACTGGAAAATCTACATTTATAAAAAGGTTCATGAACCAGATGGTCATACCAAATATTTCCGGGGAAAATGACAGACAGCTGGCGTTGGATGAACTGCCACAGTCGGCATCTGGTAAGACTATCATGACAACAGAGCCTAAGTTTATACCAAAAGACGCGGTATCTATCAATGTAGGTGATAATATAGACATGAAAGTTAAGATGATCGACTGTGTTGGATATGTAGTAAAAGAAGCGGAGGGACAGTTTGAGGACGGAAAGGAACGGATGGTGAGAACTCCTTGGTATGAATATGATATTCCGTTTTCGAAGGCTGCTGAAATAGGTACAGATAAGGTGATAACAAACCATTCGACAGTTGGGATTGTTGTTACAACTGATGGTAGTTTTGGAGAACTGCCAAGAGAGAGTTACATTGATGCGGAAAAGAAGACCATAGAAAAATTAAAAGAAATTGGAAAGCCGTTTGTTGTTTTGTTAAATACAGATAAGCCAAGCGGCAATCAGGCGAGGTCTTTAGCAGATGAGTTAAGCAATACATATGGGGCAAGTGTAGTCCCGGTAAACGTTGAACAGCTTAAAAGTTCGGATATCACATACATATTCAGGGAACTGCTTATGAGTTTTCCTGTGACAGCGATCTATTTTGATATTCCTAAATGGCTTGAAGTTGTGGATAATGACAGTGAAGTGAAAAAAAGTATAATTTTTGATGCTGTACAGATTAATTCCGCAGTCAATTATCTCAGAGATATAGATGGGATGGAGTTCCCTGAAAATTCACATGTGAAGAACTACAAGTGTGATAATATAAATATGGCAGATGGCAGTATAAATATCAGCATAGATATACATAGCAATTTTTATTATCAAATGCTTTCGGATATGATGGGGACAGAGATTAGCAATGAATATGATTTCATCACCGAGCTTAAGATGATGTCAGATAATAAAAAGTATTGCAGCAATGTGATGGGTGCACTTGAACAGGTCAATTTGAATGGATATGGTCTTGTGATGCCAGAAAAGAGTAATATTCAACTGGGATCTCCGGAGGTCATCAAGACAGGAGGTAAGTTTGGAGTTAGAATAACAGCAAATGCTCCATCGATAAATATGATAAAGGCAAATATAACAACGGAGATAATGCCTCTTGTAGGCAGCAAAGAACAGGCAGATGATCTCATAACATATATATCGGATAATAGTGACGGAGAAGATATGTGGGGGGTAAACATATTTGGAAAGACTATAGAGCAGCTTGTGGATGATGGATTAAACAACAAGGTGAGTAAGATAGGTGCCGAGAGCCAGAATAAACTTCAAAATACAATGGAAAAGATAGTAAATGACGGAAATGGCGGAATGGTATGCATAATAATATAAGATTGCATATTTATACTCTGCTATGTTAAAATGTCTAAGGTGTCCAGGGATGCCTTGGACATTTTAGTTTTTTTCGGAAGAGGTCGTGCATATGTCGGCGATTGATGTAAAACTGAATGTATTTGAGGGACCGCTGGACCTTCTGCTGCATTTGATAGAAAAGAATAAAGTAAATATATATGATATACCTATTGTCACCATAACAGAGCAATATCTTGAATATGTGAATAATATGGAAGGGGAAGATCTGGATGTCATGAGTGAGTTCCTTGTCATGGCAGCCACTCTTATCAAGATAAAGTCGAGAATGTTGCTGCCTAAGGATGAGGAGACAGAGGAAGACGAGGATGATCCTAGGGAAGAACTTGTGAGAAGACTGCTTGAATATAAGATGTATAAGTATGCAGCCAGCGAACTGAAAGATCTTGAACTTGAAGGCAACAAGTCATTTTACAAGAAAGCATCGATACCTGCGGAGGTTAAGAATGTAAAGCAGGAAGTTGATCCATATGAACTAATTTCCAAGGCGGATATAGATTTACAGAAACTCAACGAGATATTTAAGTCTGTAATGCGTAAGCAGGTGGACAAGGTCGATCCTATACGAAGTAAATTTAAAGAAATTGAACGAGAAGAGATATCTCTGGAAGAGAAGATGGCTGAGGTCAGAGAGCAGGTCAGAGGACTTGAGGGGATAAATTTTCGAACACTGCTTGAGATGCAGGCATCAAAAATGAATGTTATTGTTACATTCCTAGCAATTTTGGAACTTATGAAGATTGGTGCAATAACGATAAAACAGGAAGACATATTTGGAGATATAGTTATAGATTCTCTTGATACGATATAGATGTGAGGTAATGATGAATAACGAAGAAATACAAAATGAAGAAATATATGACGATGAGACGGATGAGCCACAGTACAAGGAGTACAGTGACGAATATCTGACATCGGCTCTCGAGGCAATCCTCTTTTCAGTTGGAGAATCCGTGTCAGTGGACAGGCTGTCATCAGCCCTTGAGATGGATAAGAAAAAGCTTGTAAAACAGCTTGAGACAGTTGTATATAATTACAATAATAGTGACAGGGGTATTAAGATCATAGATCTGGACGGTTCACTGCAGCTTTGCACCCGCAGTGAATATTATGGTGTTCTGGCAAAGATAGTAAATACACCTAAGAAACTTTCTCTCACGGATGTAGTGCTTGAGACGTTGTCAATTATTGCTTATAAACAGCCAATTACCAGACCGGAGATTGAGGCTATAAGAGGAGTATCATGCGTACATGCTATCAATAAGCTGATAGAGTACAATCTAGTACAAGAAGTGGGAAGACTTGATGCTCCGGGACGACCTATCATGTTTGGAACTACCGAGGAGTTTCTTAGATGTTTTGGCGTCTCGTCAACAAGTGATCTCCCGATCATAAGTTCGGATAAGATCGAAGATTTCAAGAAGGAGGCTCTCGAGGAGGCTGACTTTACGTTAAGTGTTGATATGACATCAGAAAATTAGAGTTATATAGGATATATATGATTATGTATACACATATAGGAGATTATGGTTATCTCCCGTATGTGTATTTTTTCAGCATTTTTATACCCCTTAAGTAATATAATATCAAGACAATAAAAATGGAAATGTGTATGTTTTCTGATAAACGGATAAGATTAAACAAGAAATTGATGGTGTCAGTGGTGATCATGGTACTTTTAATTTGTGTGATTTTTTTGTGTATTTCTTGTACATTTGTTTTTGATAAAGATGCAAAAGGCATTAAATATGAAATGTGTGAAGAACAAGTACCTGCATATTTGCAAGATAACAGAGAAGATGTCAGCGACAGTCTGCATTTATATGCAAAAAATGCTGTTCTGATCGATGGGGAGACCGGAGATATACTGTATGGTAAAAATCAAGGCGAATCCAGGCCAAATGCAAGTACGACTAAGATACTAACATGTATCTTGGCTCTGGAATGTGGAGATGAGAGTGATAAAGTCACAGTATCGTCATATGCATCCAAGCAGCCGGAGGTTAGACTTGGGGCTCGTGAGGGTGAGTGTTATAGCCTGGAGGATATGATCTATGCCATGATGCTGGAAAGTTACAATGATGCTGCAGTTATAATAGCAGAGCATATAGGAGGTTCAGTAGCGGAGTTCGCAGATATGATGAATAAAAAAGTTAGAGAGATAGGATGTAGATCTACATACTTCATCACGCCGAATGGTCTTGATGCTGAGGATGAAACAGGGATACACGGGACGTCGGCGGAGGATCTTGGCCGTATTATGAGATACTGTGTACTCTGTCTCTTATACACATCTGACGCTGCCGACGATAAGGC
>URJU01000199.1 GCA_900548315.1 uncultured Coprococcus sp.
TGTCGATATCGGGAGGTGCATATGCGTGCGGAATGTCTATTTACAGGAATCAGATATAAGCTTATCGCAGGCAGTTTGGATAGAGATGTCAGTGATGTTGCGGATGATTCGAGGAATGTCACAGAAGATTCAGTGTTCGTGTGCAGAGTTGGTACTGTCACGGATGGACACCGATTTATTTGGGATGCAATAGATCGTGGGATATCTGGGATCATTCTTACAGATGAGAATGAGGATGCCGACAGGATGTTGCTGATAAACGACATAACTGAGAGAAACGTGGGAGTTTTCGTAGTCATGATGTATGACTATCGACACAGTATAGGGCGATTGTGCAACAACTTCTGGGATTACCCTTCAAAAAAACTGGCAGTTATAGGTGTGACTGGTACAAAGGGGAAGACGACGGTCGCATACATGATGAAGAGAGCTTTGGAGCTGTGCGGATATAAAACAGGTCTTATCGGAACCATAGAGATAGACGACTGCAGCAGGCATATCCAGTCGATAAACACTACGCCGGGGGTTGTAACATTACACAGAACTATATATAATATGACGGCAAATGGTGCAAAGTACTGCGTGATGGAAGTGTCATCCCAGGGACTCAAGCTTGGAAGGGTTTCCGGGGTAGATTTCGATGTGGGGATATATACCAATATATCTCCAGATCATATAGGAAAAAATGAACACGAAACCTTTGAGGAGTATGTAAGGTGTAAGAGTACACTTTTTTCAATGTGCAGAAATGTTGTGATAAACATAGATGATATGTACGCTGAGTGTATGTGCGGATCACAGGTGCCTTGTGGGGGCAAAAATGATTTTCATCTCGTGGGTTATGGAGTGGATCATCAGTCAAAAAAATTGTATGACAGATTCCCCGGACATATTCCAATATATGAGGGAATAAATGTACATGAAACTCAAAATGGAGGTTTTCCCGGAAGTGAATGTGAACTTGTGACACCGAATGGCGATAGGATGCCTATGCGCATAAAAACACCTGGCAAATTTAATGTGTACAATGCGCTTGCTGTGATTGCGGCAGGAGATATGCTGGGACTTCCGATAAACACCGTGACAGGGGCTTTGGCAGATATATATATCCGTGGACGCATGGAGCAGGTTTCGGTATCCGATGAATTTTTTGTGTATATAGATTATGCCCACAATCAGGCTAGTCTTGAAAGTGCGCTGAGGACACTCAGACCATATTGCCAGGGAAGGATATTCTGTGTATTTGGATGTGGTGGAAACAGGGCGAAAAGTCGCAGAACAGGGATGGGTAAAGTAGCAGGAATGATGGCAGATATAACCATTGTGACAAATGATAATCCCAGATTTGAGGATCCTGGTGAAATAATGGATGATATAGAGGCTGGGCTGAAAAATGTAGGGGCAGAATATATCAGAATACCTGATCGAAAAGAGGCGATAAGGTATGGCCTTACACATGCTCACAGTGGAGACGTTGTCCTGCTTGCCGGAAAAGGACATGAGACATATCAGGATGTGCGGGGACACAAGTTTCATATGGACGAGAGAGAATTGATAGGGCAGATTTTGGAGGAAGAAGATGCAGGAGTTATATGCGGACGTGATAATAGATATATCCCATGAGGCGATAGACAGGGCATTCCAGTATGTGATACCTGAGAATCTTGTACCTCAGATCAAGATCGGGTGTCAGGTCAATATTCCGTTTGGCAGGGGAAATGCTATGCGCAAAGGTTATGTCATAGGAATTACAGAACAAACAGACTATGACAGATCAAAGATGAAGACTGTAGATTCGGTGTGTACTGAGGGGGTAGCGGCTCCGGGAAGGTTGGTTGCTCTAGCAGGCTGGATAAAGGAGAATTACGGTTCGACTATGATAAATGCACTTCAGACTGTCATGCCGGTGAAAAAAACTGTAAAGTCAGTCGTGGTGAGGTATGTTGTACTTGTGACGGATGATGCTGACAGATTTGAATACAAATACATGAAAAGAAATGCCACTGCACGACTACGACTGCTGCGTGCTCTGAGAAAGGATAATATACTTCCGATGAACAGGGTGACAGGAGAGCTGGGAGTCTCGTCTGCGACGGTCAAAGCAATGCAGGATGATGGTGTAGTTAAGATAACGGAGGACAGTCGTTACAGAACGGTCACATCAGAGTCTGTTCGCAGAGAGGCGTTTGTCCCCCCTGATATAAAACTAAATGACAGGCAGGAAGAGATAGTAAGGGAATTTGGAGATGATATTGAAAATGGAATCCGAAGGACATATCTCCTGCATGGAGTCACGGGCAGCGGAAAGACAGAGGTGTATGTCAGATGCATTCGCAAAGTGATAGAACAGGGCCGGCAGGCCATCGTTCTGATCCCCGAGATATCCCTGACATATCAGACAATAAAGTACTTTATAAGGTACTTTGGTGACAGGGTGACAATAGTGAATTCCAGACTCAGCAGCGGAGAGAGATATGATCAGTTTGAACGGGCAAAAAACGGTGATGTGGATGTGGTCATAGGGCCTAGATCGGCTCTGTTTACCCCGTTTGATAAACTTGGACTTATAATAATAGATGAGGAACATGAGGGAAGTTATAAAAGCGACAATCCTCCCAAATACCATGCGAGGGAGACCGCCATAAAGAGGGCTGAACTTGAGGGTGCAAGCGTGATCCTCGGGTCAGCTACGCCATCTGTGGAGAGTTATAAGAGGGCTATAGCAGGAGAATTTAAGCTGTGGACTATGGATGAGAGAGTCTCAGGGAGATCGATGGCAGAGACTAGTATCGTTGATCTCAGGGAAGAACTTAGGAGAGGAAACAGATCCATAGTGAGTGATGAGCTTGCTGTTGACATTACAGAAAGATTGGATAGGCATGAGCAGATAATGCTCTTTATCAACAAGAGAGGCTACAACAGTTTCGTGTCGTGCCGGAGCTGTGGCGAGGTTATAAAATGCCCTCACTGTGATGTGGCAATGACAAAACATATGTCGGCGGCAGGAGGAAAACTGAGATGCCATTATTGTGGATACATGGTGAATGAGCCTGAAATTTGTCCTTTCTGTGGTTCAAGGCTGATTGGCGGATACGGTGTTGGAACTGAGAAGGTAGAGCAGGAGATAAACAGAATGTTTCCAAATGCAAGAACACTCAGGATGGACAGGGATACCACATCTAAGAAAAATTCTCATGAACAGATACTTGAGAGTTTTGGCAGAGGCGATGCAGATATACTCATAGGAACTCAGATGATAGTCAAAGGGCATGATTTTGCAAATGTTACCCTTGTTGGAATACTGCTGGCAGATCTCACGCTCTTTGATGGAGATTACCGCGCTGGGGAGAGAACGTTTGATCTGCTGACCCAGGCTGCCGGCAGAGCGGGAAGAGGTGATACACCGGGGAAGGTTGTAATACAGACATATAAGCCGGACAACTACGCGATAGTTGCCGCTGCAAATCAAGATTACCGCTCATTCTACGAGACGGAAAGCGCATACCGTTCATTTATGAGATATCCGCCTGAGTGGAATATGTTGGTGATAATGGCTGTAGGTGGGGACGAAGAACAGCTTGCCAATATTATAAATAGGATGTATTCTCATATAAGGGAAAATTACAAAACAGTCAGACATTTGTCGATCATAGGACCTTCAGAGCCGGCACTGTCAAAGATAAAGGATATGTACCGCAGAGTCATATATATAAAACATCAGGATTATCAGATCCTCGTGGATGTGAAAGATTGCGTGGAATCATGGCTCAGGTATAATGAAAATGAAAAGACAGATAGAGTGGGAAAAATAAATGATAATATGTTATCCGGAGTAAATGCTGTCTCTTATACACATCT
>URJU01000200.1 GCA_900548315.1 uncultured Coprococcus sp.
CTTTCTGGAGTGATTGATGGCGTGTCTGTGGTCGGCGGCAACAGGGATTATATAAGCGGATTTGCGATGATCTCTGATGAGTTGGGTTCCGAGGCGGACAGACTGGCAGGTCAGGGCAAGACGCCAATGTTTTTCGCGGTGGCAGAAGAAAAGAAGGTGCTTGGAATAATTGCAGTTGCGGATGTGGTCAAGGATGAGAGCAGGAAAGCGATAGAGGAGCTGCAGCAGATGGGGCTTTCTGTTGTCATGCTGACAGGAGACAATGAAAAGACTGCAAATGCCATAGGATCACAGGTCGGAGTTGACAGAGTCATTGCTGGAGTCCTGCCAGATGGCAAGGAAAAGGTTGTCAGAGAGCTCATGGAGGATGCAAATGTTATCATGGTGGGTGACGGGATCAATGATGCACCGGCTCTTACCAGGGCAAATATAGGAATTGCCATAGGTGCAGGAACAGATATTGCCATAGATGCGGCGGATATAGTGCTGATGAAGAGTTCACTCATGGATGTTCCGGCGGCAATAAGGCTCAGCATGGCGGCAATGCGAAATATCAAGGAGAACCTATTCTGGGCATTTATCTACAATGTAATAGGAATACCGCTTGCGGCTGGCGTGTGGATACCAATATTTGGATGGACATTAAATCCGATGTTCGGGGCATTTGCAATGAGTCTTTCAAGTTTTTGTGTAGTTACAAATGCACTGAGGTTGAATTTGGCAGACATTTATGATAAAAATAATAGATACAGAATCAAGGAAAAATACAGAGACGGATCTGCAGGAATGGAGAAACACGGATCCGAAAGTCTGGATAATAAAGACGAAGATGTTGAAAATATAGAAAGAAATGAAGAAAAGAAAGGAAATCGTGATATGAAGAAGACAATGAAGATCGAAGGAATGATGTGTGGACATTGCGAGGCAAGAGTAAAGAAGAGTCTAGAGGCTCTGCCACAGGTAGATGCGGCTGAGGTAAGTCATGAGAATGGTACGGCTGTTGTGACATTGAATGCTGATGTGGAAGATGCAGTTCTCAAAAAGGCTGTTGAGGATCAGGATTATAAGGTGATCTTAGTACAGTAATTTGAACAGTATAAAATATGACAGACCGGTATGTGCCACAAAACATATACCGGTTTTTGGCTTATAGAAAGAGAATGTGAAGAAAGGCAAGAGGTATACATGCATGAAAAAAATACTTAACAAACTCCTTAGCAGGATGGTGATAACGTGTCTGTTGGTTGTCGTCCAGCTGGTTGTGATGATATTTGGAATCGTATTGCTGCAGGAAAGGTATATATATATTTCCGGAATACTGAAACTTCTGAGTGTCATAGTGGTGTTTCATCTCATAACAAAGGATACCAATCCGATGATAAAGATGGCATGGATGGTGCCAATACTGCTGTTTCCTGTACTCGGAGGTCTTATGTATGTGCTGTATGGTCATGTTCTTATTCCAAAGAGGCTCAAGAAGAATATGCTCAGAGTCATGCAGCAGGAAGTTTATGAGAATGTCAAGGGTGACAATGTATGTAAGGCCGCGGATATCAAGTCTGAGCCGACATACAGGATATGTAAGTATATGGAGAATATCGCGCAGGCACCGTTGTATCGACATACAGATGTGAAATATTATGCCATCGGTGATGATGTCATGGATGATCTTATACGAGATCTGGAGAGTGCTGAGAAATATATCTTCATGGAGTATTTCATTGTGGATAAGGGATATATGTGGGATACGATCCTTGATATCTTGAAACGTAAAGCTGCTGAAGGCCTGGATGTCAGATTTATGTATGACGATATAGGCTCGGTGTTCAATGTTCCGAAGTATTACTGGAAGGAACTAGAGGGATTCGGGATCAAATGTATGGCATTTAACCAGGTGGTCCCTTTTTTGGCAACGATATTCAACAACCGTGACCACAGAAAGATAACAGTGATCGATGGCAAGATCGCCCACACCGGTGGATATAACATGGCGGATGAATATATAAACCGCATCACAAAGTATGGAAGATGGAAGGACAGCGGAGTGAGACTTGAAGGCGAGGGAGCATGGAGTTTCACAGTCATGTTTCTTCAGATGTGGAACTATTTCCGATATTCGGAGGGCAGCTATCTGAGTTATAAGCCGGACGTTGAATTTCCGTCCGTAGATGACGGGTACGTGCAGCCGTATAAGTCAAGTCCGCTCACCGGTGAAAATGTAGGAGAAAACTTGTATATCCAGATGATAAATGATGCACAGGAGTATATATACATATTCACTCCGTATCTGATAGTGTGCAATGAGCTCATGACAGCTCTAAAGCTGGCAGCCAAGAGAGGCGTGGACGTTCGCATAGTGACGCCTGCCATTCCGGATAAGAAATATATATACAAGATGACACAGTTTAACTACAAGGAACTGTTGCTTGCAGGGGTGAGGATATACCAGTACACACCTGGATTCATTCATTCCAAGACACTGCTCATGGACGGAAGGCTTGCGTCTGTCGGCTCTATCAATATGGACAACAGAAGTTTCTACCACCACTTTGAATGTGGTGTACTGCTGTATGGCTGTAAGGCGATAGAGGATGTCAAAAAGGATATGTTCGCTACGTTCGAGGAGTCAGAGGAGATAGATATACTGTGGTGCAGAAAGAATATAAGCAGAGTGTCACTGGTAGGACCACTTCTTAATCTGTTGTCACCGCTGCTTTAAAGGAGACATACGATGAATAAGATATATAAAAAGAAATGCGACGATGGAATGACAACACAGAACTGGCTCAGCATTGCATTTCTGCTATATATGGGAGCCGTATATCCATTGATAATGCATGACAAATATTTTGATATAACACTGACAAAATATAAGGCATTTGAGGTGGCTCTGTGTATATACGCCGTGCTCATGGTGCTTGCGGTTCTGCTTGATATATTCGACGGAAGAAATCCATTTTCAAAGTTCAAGGATAAAAGGAATTTAATTGCAACGGATTGGTTTATGGCAGGATTTTTCATCGCCAACATCATGGCGTTTGTCATGGCGTCAGATAAGATGGCAGCCTACACAGGTGAGGAGGGCAGACGATGCGGACTTCAGTTCATGATTCTTGCCTTTATCCTTTATACCTGTATGGGACGTGAGCTCAGACTTAAAAAGTTCGTACTTCCGGCGTTTATGTTCGTTGGTGCATTCACATGTATAGTTGCAGTGTTTCAATATATAGGTGTTGATTTCCTTGAGATAAGGGATGGTCTTGCATCCAGCATAAGGGATATATACATATCGACATTTGGCAATATCGATATATTCGCAAGCTTTCTGTGTATATTGATCCCGGTTGCACTGGGGGCCGGTCTTGATGAACGGAGGATATATGACGGTGATGCTATCTGGAAGTTTAATTGGTCAAAGCTTTCGGTGTGGGCGGCGGTGTTCACAGGGGCAGCAGCTATAGTAGTCACAAATGCAAATCTGGCGTATGCTGGTGTCAGCACGGCGGTTGTCATAGTGTTCCTTGTGTCTGCATATGGTGGAAAACTCAAGGAATTTCTGGAGCTTGTACTCGCAATGGCGCTGGGATTTCTTGCTGTGAGTTTGATGCTGAAGACTTCACCGGACAGCATAGAAAAGCTCGATGGTATCAGCAATTTTGCAAGATACACTGGCTTGATCGCAGCGGTTTCGGGCACGCTCGCGGTGATAAGGATCATATTGCTGGCTGTGGAAAAACTTGGACGGTCACAGGACAAAAACGAAAAAACATCCAGCAAATTTGGCGGAAAGGTTCCGTTTGTAATCTGTTCTGTACCTGTCTCTTATACACATCTGACGCTGCCGACGATAAG
>URJU01000201.1 GCA_900548315.1 uncultured Coprococcus sp.
ATTCCACGATTTAAATTTTCATCATCTTCAACCACGAGTATACCTGGCATAGCATCTGCACCTCTCTTTATTAACTATTCATCTTAAAATGCTTCAATGCCTCCACAATTGCACTCTCTTTATCTCATCATATGTAGCCTTAGTCTCTGCAGATGCTATATCCATATCATCAAGTTCAATCGTGACATTAATGTAATCATCAGGCTTTTGTTTCAGTTGGGACAAAAGAACAACCGTCTCCACATGCACCGTCCCTGGGAACTGATCCACAGCGCAGGCCTTAGTCACATAATATCCATTCTCCTGAAGTGTCGCCAGATCCCTTGCAAGCGAAGTCGGCTTGCAGCTAATGTACACAAGTTCATTCACTCCATAGTTGATGATCTTCGTAAGAGCCTTTGGATTGATTCCATCCCTTGGCGGATCAAGGACTATGAAGTCCGGCTTTTCTTCGATCTCATCTATGACCTTAAGGACATCCCCTGCGATGAACTCGCAGTTGTCAAGACCATTGAGTTCCGCATTTACACGAGCTGCCTCAACGGCCTCCTCCACGATCTCCACTCCTATCACCTTCTTTGCGACTGGTGCAAGGAGCTGCGCTATCGTTCCGGTTCCGCTGTAGAGATCGAATATGACTGCATCCTTTGTGTCACCCACATAGGAACGCGCCTTGTCATAGAGTCTCTCCGCACTCTTGGTATTTGTCTGGAAGAATGAGAACGGCGATATCTTAAACTGAAGACCGAGAACTGTCTCGTATATATACTCTGTTCCATAGAGCAGATTTGTCCTGTCACTTATGACAGCATCTGCCATGGAGTCATTTTCTGTGTGGAGGATTCCCGCGATCTTTCCCTCAAGAGGCAGATCAAGAAGTCCTCTCACAAATGCATCGAGGTCAAGGGCATCAAGATTCTGTGTCGATGTCACGAGATTTACAAGCAGATCACCATTTGTGGCAGAGCGTCTGATCACCAAATGTCGGAGCAACCCTGTGTGCTGCATCTTTTTATAATAAGGAAGTCCTGCTGCCCTGCAGAATTCCACTGTATATTTCACGATCTTGTTCAGATCGTCATTTACTATATAACAGTCATCCATCTGGACTATGTCGTATGTGCTGTTCTTCTTGTGTAGTCCAAGCGCAAGCGGGCCATCCTTGTACTCGTCGCCAAATGAGAACTCCATCTTATTTCTGTAGCCCTGAGTTACCGGTGACGCAAGTATCCCTTGCCACTCATAAGGATGCGTCTCACCATCGATAACGCCATCCAGAAGTCCCTTCACCAGTTCCTCTTTCACCTTCAGTTGATTCTCATAGCTGAGTGTCTGGTAACTACATCCACCGCACACACCAAAATGAGAACAAACCGGTGAAGAATCCTCAAGCTCCGATTTCTCCAGAACCTCAAGGAGCCTTCCGTCTGCCTTGCCCTTCTTTAGCTTTGTGATGCGGCACGAGACCTTTTGCCCCTTTATCGCACCCTTGACGGTCACCTTCCTGTCGTCCATATGAAAACTTCCTTTGTTCGGGAACTCATATGTATCTATCACACCTTCAACTATATCATGTTTCTTCATATCATTTTACCTGCCATTTTAATCTCTCAAATATGCCCTACTCCCAAATGTTCTCCCAGAAACTCTTTCTCTTCTTCTCCTCCGGGGTCTCCAGCCTTGGCAGCTCATTTTCTGCAAAAAATGGTGTACCGTGCTGATCGAAATCCAACAGCATATATGTTCCTACTCGGTTATCCCTCGGCAGTGCCAGACTTCCCGGATTCACGATATATGAATTCTTATAAGTCGTCAGATCCCGCCTATGGGTATGTCCATACATCACAAAATCATACCCCTCTGTATCTATGAGTTCCTCCAGGTATGCTGTTCCGCTGTTCACTCCATACCTGTGTCCATGGGTTATAAATGCTCTCTTGTCTCCAATATTGAACTCATCATATATCGGGAGTTCTGCATTGTAGTCGCAGTTTCCTCTCACCATGTGGATCTCGCAATTAAACAGATCATATATGAGTTCTTCATCGCCTTCAACATCTCCCAGATGTATCAGCATATCCACATCTCCAACTATATCGTATATCTGCTCTATGCAGCTGCTTTTGCCATGGGTATCACTTATTATCAGGACTTTCATCTCTGCCCCCCTTGTTTAAAATCTAACAAACACGGTGATTCGCAATCATCTGCCATCAATTATTCTCTCTGTGCTTTCTAATGACATCCTTCATCAGCCTGAGCGCATTTCCTCTGTGGCTTATATCGTTTTTCTCCTCAGGGTCAAGTTCCGCTGTGGTCTTGCCCTTTTCCGGCAGGAAGAATATTGGATCATATCCAAATCCATTCTCGCCGCGCTCCTCATATCCGATGATTCCCTCAATAGTTCCGCGTGTCGTATACTCACTTCCATCTGGAAATACCGCTGCTATTGCACACACAAATCTTGCGGTTCTCTCAGGATCCGAAACACCTGCCAGCTTGTCTATTATGTACTGGTTCTTTATACGGTAGGATGTGTCCTCCCCAAGGAATCTCGCGCTGTATATTCCAGGCGCCTTATCCATGTAGTCAACCTCCAGACCTGAATCGTCAGCAAGCACCAGGCATCCCGTCTCCTTGCTGATCGCTCTAGCCTTGATAAGGGCATTCTCCTCAAATGTCTTTCCGTCCTCGACTATATCAACATTGATCCCAGCCTCCTTCATAGACTGTATCTCATAACCAAGATCCGCAAGTATCATGCGGACTTCCTTCATCTTACCTTCATTGCCAGTTGCAAATATAAGCTTATCCATATATACGACTCCTTTCCTACTCTACTGTCCTCGTAAATGCCTTCAGACACACATTACATTTTCTGTCCTTCTCTGCACTGTACCACTGATTTCCATATAGGCTCAGATATCCCTCACCGTCTTTTATATCAAAACTATCCGTAAGAGAATCCGCATCATACTCTATCGCTATCGGGTACTTTGTGTTCGGTGTGGTGATGTGTACCATAACCGCAAATTTCTTTCCATCGGCAAGTTTCTCTGCCTTGTCAAGATCCACCGTGTAATATCCTGCATATTCAACCTCACCGGACGCCACCAGTCTGCGCTCTGCAAGGCTGCTCTCGTCCTCAAAATCCGTCACAACATAGACTTCATATGTGGTCTTGGCGCCTGTTGCATAAAATGCCACCGCAGCGAGTTCCTCATTCTTGCCCGTCTTGTACACATTTGCAAAATATGCCTCTTCATTGTCAAATCCTAACACGCCAACCCAGCCAAGCTTGTCCGCCTGATAAATCTTGTCATAATTGTCCGCCGGCTCCAGTTTCGTGTACACAACGCTTGTCTCGCATATGTGCGCATCATAATAGGATATATAGAAATAACCTTCATCGCCAAAATCCGTACCCCAGCTGTTCTTACAGATAAATGCACCGTCCTTCTTAGGTGTCTTGTTGAAATTTTTACGGCTATAATTGTCATCCCATCCGACTATAACAACATCGTGGTTAATTCCCTCTGTGCCGTCATAATAATAAGAGCTGTGATCTCTGTTGTAGTACTCCGAGTCGCTGTCGGCATCAACCATGTCACTGTATATTGCCGTCTCAACGCCGCCCTTCTTATATACAGCCTCTTTCACAGCCTTAAGATCCTTATCCTCTATTATCTCAGCCTCCTGAAGATGTTTCACTGCTTTGAGTTTTGAATTGGTCTCGTCGTCACCATACGGATCATCCTTCTCAAGAACAGGGCCTTTCCACGATGCCAGATAGGCTATACTCATCCTGTACTGTCCGCCATCAAACTGTTCAACGCCAAA
>URJU01000202.1 GCA_900548315.1 uncultured Coprococcus sp.
CTCGTGGGCTCGGAGATGTGTATAAGAGACAGGAACTTATCAAGTTGCCCGACATATACGAGATCGGCTCACAGCTCTCCGGATCATTCAAGGTTATCATAAGTACTGATCTCGGAAGTCCTCTGTGTCCCGGATTTTCTACATTTGATCCGTACCACTTCTCTCCACATACATGAAAATCACCTCCCAGATATGCCGGCATCGCTATAAATCTTCTCTCCGGTCCTGCCACCGGCATCCCAGGAAATCTTGTCTCCTTTGGGAACACAATGGACAGTCCGTGTTCATTGTGATTCAGTCCACCCATAAGGTAATCTCCATCACTCAGTATGCCAAATACCTCCTCGCAGGTATCTATACATTCCGAAGCATTCAGTACCCCTGCTTTCACAAGGTCGTCCTCTGACAAAAACAGAAACTCTGTCTTGCTCATAATCTCCTCCTATCTGACACATTCAAAATATGTCCTGAAAATCTCCTGCACTGTAAGTTCATCACTGCCCCTCAATATACTCTCTATAATCTCTTCCTGCTGTGTGGTGCTTAAGCACCGCTCCGTCACACTCCGGAACTTGTCCGTGAGCTGTCTCTCTGTATATCCGGCTGGATCATCAAAATCACCATGCGCATGGAATACCTCCCTCTCTATCACCTGCCCATCATTCTTTACGACTCTCACCATTCCGCCCCGGACATCCGGAAGCAGTTCGTTATATCTGTCATCCTCCCTTAGAGAAATTTTTGATGCCAGCTCCTGAATGTCACTTTTATTATGCAGCGCCCTCTCTATATCTTCGGGATATAAACGCCCCTCCGACAACTGGATAGCCAACGATACCGGCGTAGAGAATTTCGCCGCCAGAACATTTGTCACATGCTGATCTGAGATCATTGCCGCTTTCTTATATGTAGATACCTGTATCTCCTTCACATCCTCCTTGGTGAGCCCTTCCTTCATCAGTTGTTCTATCACATCCACAAATGGATGTATGAATCTGCATCCTGAATGTACCTTGAAATAATTCTTCGCTATGTACCAGCCTATGTCATCGTCATCAGCCAGATTGTCCTCTATGACTTTTGTTCCTGTTATCTTCCCGTACACGCTTCTTATCAGTTCCTCACTGCTCTTCACATTGTTGTTTGACATGTAAAGTGCATTCTTGGCATTTACCGCCGCGATTCCAGGATAATAGTCATGTATTGTACTTCCCTCAAATACCGACTGCCACGTCGATACCTCCGGGAGCACTTCGCATGTCATGAGGTAATTTACAAATTTCTCCTCAGTCATGTCAGTCATGAGCCCTTCCACAACCGCCGCCCCAGCATTCATGATGGTTCCGTGCCCCAACATGTCATTTGTAAATCTAACCGAACGCCCCCACCTTGATGCAAGCTCATATGCACAAATGAAAATCCTTAAAGCATCTTTATATGTAAGATCTGCTCTCTCTCCAGCTTCAACCAAGAGTAGCGGCACTATGTGACATGCCGGATGCCCTATAGAAAATCTGTTTCCCTCATAAAGCTCTGTCGACACCATAGCCGACGAACTTTTCAGCACCGCCTCATATATATCTGATGGAAGCTTATCCCCCGACATTCCGTTCACTATACAGCCCACGGAATCCAGCAGGATCCATCTCGCCCTAGTCTTTATTTCATCTGGTATATCTTCATAAGACATTTGTTTTATCCACTTGATCTGATCTGTAACATATCGTCTCATATCATGCATATTCTTTCCTCCTGCCTTTGTTAAAATACAGCGGCTGTCAGATATAAAGAAAAGGAGCCTCTCCCTAAAGAGTGGCTCCTTTGCCTGATCAACTGCATTTCGTTTTCGTTGGGCACATAATATCAGTGCTCGTATAGATTGTCAAATCACCATTTTTCAATTTTCTATACCCTGGCAGATATGCAGTCCGCGTATGTATACCTTGCAGGTATGACATCTGTTATTTTACCTATTCTTTTAGTTATTCTTTTATCTCCTTCGACTTCACGTAATCTATAAACTTTCTTGCAGACTCTGACAGATTGTGGAAGTTCTTCCACACGATTACCGATCCCGTTGTCATGGTAGGATTCACAATCTCCTTCACGGCAGCACAGCTGTAATCCAGAATGGACTGCGCAGACTTCGGGCAGAGCATTGTCCCTATGCCATTTTTGACGAGAGACACACCATTTACCAGAGACGAATACCAGCATACAACCTTCGGCTCGGCGCCTATCATCTCAAACCACGTCTTTATCTGCTTCTCGTGTATTCCCCTCGACGGAAGTATAAGCGGTTCGTCTCTGAGATCCGCAAGCTCTATCTCTATCGTTGTCCTGTTCTTCTGCGACAGTGGATTTCTGTTAGGTATATATGCGATCCATGTATCCTCCTGAAGCCTTACTCGCTCATAATACTGGCTGTTCACAGGCTCCCTCACAATTCCCATATCAAGCAGCCCCTTGTCCACCATCCGTATGATCTCCTCGGAATTGTTGTTCACTATTTGATAAGTCACATCTGGATAAATCTCATGAAATCCTGCCACCCATTTCGGAAGTTTCTCTGCACTTAAGGTCTCTATAGTCCCTATCCTTATCTTGCCTCCAGCTCCATTGTACCTCTCCGCCATCTGGCTTCTGGTCTTGTCCACCAACGATATGACCTCCTGCGCCCTCTCCCTGAAAAAGTGCCCAGCCTCCGTGAGCTGCAGCCTGCCGTTATCCCTCGTGAACAATTCCACGCCCAGTTCCTCCTCCAGCTTTCTGAGCTGCCTGCTGAGCGGCGGCTGTGAAATGTGCAGTTCCTCAGCCGCCTTCGATATGTTCTCATACTCCGCTATCTGTAAAAAATAATTCATATCTCTTATATCCATATGCCATCATTCCTTTTCGGTATAGTTATGCATATAGTATATCTTTTTAGTATTTTAAGCACAATTTTCTAAACTAAGAAATCATGCGGGATAACTTTATTTTATTATGAATAATTAAATCCGTTACTGCAGATCTTATCTACATACCATATCTGAGCTTCAGTCTGATCTTTATTTTCATACCACTTCCAACTGCATAGAGCTTCTCCGCAAACACATACAGGGTTCTTACCTCGCTCTTTGTCAACGGCTCTTCTGATCTTACACCTTCCTGACTTGCATTTTCCGATCTTGTACTCTCCCCGCTACTGTTATCATTCTACACCTGGTCTGAATCAACATCTTTCTCAACAATCCAGGAGCTGCCTGATTACATTCCACCACACAGGAATCATTAAAAGCATGACAACCATCACACACGCCCTCACATCATTTGCACTTATCTGCTCCTGCATGACAAGTGATACGATATGTTATTTTATTGTTACAGTTCCTCTAGAGCATCAAAATAATTCTCCATCCACTGAGTCTGCCTGAGTGTTCTCTCATCAGCCGCATCTGGCGTCTCTATGTCCTCCGGCCACTCATCCCCCTCAGAAAGTTCCTGAACTGTAAGCCAGTTGTCCGCAGCCTCAAACTGTATGACTCTTCCGTCATCGCTCTCCAGGCTCACCAGCACCATCAGCGGTTCACCCGGAAGTCTCTCCTCACAGCCGAAATCCGCCTCATCTATTCTCTTTATTGTCCACATATTATCACCTCATGTTCTGTAGATGTCATAAATCACTCTACCCGTATCTTCAAAAAGTCTATGAGTGCTTCCAGCGTCAATTCCTCCTTGCGCCATATCCACTCTGTCTCTATCGTATAGAACAGCCCGCCGCCTATGTCACATGCCGCCACAAACTTCTGTCTCTGCCTGTCTCTTATACACATCTGACGCTGCCGACGAT
>URJU01000203.1 GCA_900548315.1 uncultured Coprococcus sp.
GATTACTACGCGTCTCGTGGGCTCGGAGATGTGTATAAGAGACAGTCTATATTGAGAGAGATATTAAGGCTGGTAAGCTTACAGAGGCTGAGGCTCAGGAGCTTATCGATCATTTCACAATGAAGCTTCGTATGGTTAAGTTCGCAAGAATTAAGTCATACAACGAGCTGTTCTCAGGAGATCCTGTATGGGCTACTCTTGAGGTTGGTGGTATCGGTGTTGACGGACGTTCAATGGTTACAAAGAACGATTACAGATTCCTTCATACACTTGAGAACATGGGACCAGCTCCAGAGCCAAACCTTACAGTTCTTTACTCATCAGCTCTTCAGGATACATTCAAGAAGTATGCTGCTAAGATTTCTGTAAGAACAAGCTCAATCCAGTATGAGAACGATGATGTAATGAAGCCAATCTGGGGCGATGATTACTCAATCTGCTGCTGTGTATCAGCTACACAGACTGGTAAGGAGATGCAGTTCTTCGGAGCTCGTGCAAACCTTGCTAAGTGTCTTCTTTACGCTATCAATGGTGGTAAGGATGAGAAGTTCCTTGACAAGAAGACTGGTAAGCCAATGCAGGTAGGTCCAGAGTACTCACCTATCACATCAGAGTACCTTGACTATGATGAAGTACTTGCTAAGTACAAGAAGATGCTTGACTGGTTAGCAGGGCTTTATGTAAATATTCTTAACCTCATCCAGTACATGCATGACAAGTACTACTATGAGTCAGCTGAGATGGCACTTATCGATACAGATGTACGTCGTACATTTGCAACAGGTATCGCTGGATTCTCACACGTAATCGACTCACTGTCAGCAATCAAGTACGCTAAGGTTAAGGTTATCCGTAACGCAGAGACAGGACTTGCTGAGGACTTCGAGATCGAAGGCGAGTTCCCTAAGTATGGTAACGATGACGACAGAGCTGATAACATCGGTGTATGGCTTCTTCATGAGTTCCTTACAGACATCAAGAAGAGACACACATATCGTAATTCAGAGCCTACAACATCTATCCTTACAATCACATCTAACGTAGTTTATGGTAAGTACACAGGTAACCTTCCAGATGGAAGACGTGCTTGGACACCATTTGCACCAGGTGCTAACCCAAGCTACGGCGCTGAGACATCAGGACTTCTTGCATCACTTAACTCTGTTGCAAAGATTCCTTATGAGTGGTCACTGGATGGTATCTCAAATACACAGACAATGAACCCATCAGCACTTGGACATGATGAGGAAGAGAGAGCTACAAAGCTTGTAAGCGCAATGGATGGATACTTCGATCAGGGCGCTCATCATCTGAACGTAAACGTATTTGGTAAGGATAAGCTCCTTGATGCTATGGAGAATCCAGATAAGCCAGAGTACGCTAACTTCACAATCCGTGTATCAGGATATGCTGTTAAGTTCATATCACTTACACGTGAGCAGCAGCTCGATGTTATCAACAGAACATTCCATGACTCACTTTAATTCTTAGCTGACGCTGGATTTTCAGTGAAGTTATAGATGCTTTGTCAGATATAACAAGAACCATGGTCCCGGGGATAACCTCTCCGGGACTTTTTTTAAGAATATGCATTTATATCAGTTTTACAAGAGATAATAGACATGTAGTTTTGTTTGTAATTAATTTCATTAATTGAGAATTGTATTTGAATAGGAAGAACTTAGAGGTGAAATATGTCTGAAAAGAAACAGGTTTTAGGATATGTCCATTCGACAGAGAGCTTTGGAGCAGTAGATGGTCCAGGCATAAGATTTGTAGTTTTTTTACAGGGCTGCAAGATGAGATGTAAATATTGTCACAACCCAGAGACATGGAATCTTGTGACAGACTATAGTAAGCTTTACTCAGATGAAACAAGCGATGCTGAGAGAGAAGAACTTGAGAAGAAGATAGAAGAGAATACAAAGCTGCTGAAGGATAAGGGCGTCAAGATCGAGGCGAGGACCCCTGAGGACCTGTTAAAGCAGGCGCTCCGCTATAAGCCATATTGGAAAAACGGTGGTGGTATAACAGTGAGCGGTGGTGAGGCACTGCTGCAGATGGATTTCCTCATCGAGTTTTTCAAGCTTGCAAAGGCTGAGGGTATTCATACGACAATAGATACAGCCGGCAATCCATTTACAAGGGAGGAGCCATTCTTCTCCAAGTTCAATGAGCTGATGAAACTCACAGATCTGTTCCTGCTAGATATCAAGCAGATCAATGATGACAAGCATAGAGATCTCACAGGATTCTCCAACAGCAACATTCTTGATCTTGCACAGTATCTGTCAGATCAGGGTAAGCATATGTGGATCAGACACGTACTGGTACCAACCATCACAACTGATGAGGATGATCTGAGAAAGACTAAGGAGTTCATAGATACTCTCAAGACTGTCGATAAGGTTGAGGTACTTCCATATCACAAGCTCGGAATCACTGAGTGGGAGAGACTTGGAATACCATATAAGCTTGAGGGAATCGATCCGCCTACTGATGAGGAGCAGAAGCTTGCAAAGGGTATTCTGGAATAAAATATAATAATTTTGACAAACAAGTGCATTTTGCCGAAACATAATCAGATTATGAATCGGCTAAAATGCACTTGTTTTTTGTGTACACAGGTTTTGTTTTAGAAATGGAATAAAAACGGATATTTGGAATAGATTTTTTTGTTTGGGTGTTATAATATGGTTAGTGAAGGCAAACAAGAATTAGGAAACTGAAACAATCTGGCATAGAAAAAGATGGATGTGTTAGGTTTTCTATGAATACGTGAGATATAGCTACAGCCATTTGCCGAAGGCAAATTTTGCATGGCTGGTGTTCAGTTAAGGAGGATAAAATCATGAATAGTTATGTTGCATGGGGAATATTTGGAATAATAAGTGGATTTCTGGCAGCTTTTGCGGATGTACCGCTTGTCATGCCAAATCAAAGTGAAAATATTAGTCTTGCCGGAGTTTGTCCTTGGTGGGCAGATGCGACCTCAAAGAGATTTAAGGTGTCGTTCTGGCTTTCATTCCTAGGACAGCCGGGAGGATATATAGTCATGTGGCTTCTTGCTGATATGATATCAAAAGAGAATACAACGCTTGCATGTATTCTTAAGATCGTAACATTGCTTGGATGTTATACAGGTCTTATGAGTCATGTTGTGTTCTGTCTGAAACCGCTCCTGTACCAGAAACTTTGCAGGAAAATGTCTGACGATGAAAGCAAAGAGGTTATCAAAGCCATCGATCCGATTTTTAATCCGCCAATGTACCTGGCAGGCGTAATGCTCTGGCTCGGCATTGCGGTTACAGTGATAGCAGCGATCCTTACCGGGGCACTTCCTGTTCCAAAGTGGTGCGCCTTCCTTAATCCTATAGGTTCACTTATAGTTCTCATGCCACTCAAGAAGTGTGGTGTCAGAATCATCGGAGCTCTCGGATTTGGATTTGTGCTGCTTTCGGTGCTGCTTATTATTGCAGGGGTATAAACCATATTTAACAAGAATTAATCTGTAAACGATTGCTGAGTGCAGGCAAAAGAAGATATAATGCAAATCAAATGTGTAGAATGGTAAAAAAGGGTTAAAGTTCAAGTTAAGGAAAAAATCATATGAAAGTTTAGCAGGTGATGAGGTGTACAGATATATGCGCAAATATATGATGGATATCGTTGCGGCAAAGAAACATTCGTCAACTGCAAAGATGGAGATAGTACCTGGCTTTTACTCCATATACAGTAAAATATCTGTCTCTTATACACATCTGACGCTGCCGACGATAA
>URJU01000204.1 GCA_900548315.1 uncultured Coprococcus sp.
CGCGTCTCGTGGGCTCTGAGATGTGTATAAGAGACAGGAGGACATCCAGATATTTCTCGACAGAAGAAAGCCGGGGTTTTCACAGTTCTCAACACCAAGAAAGGAATCTGACACTGTAGAGATATTATCAGGAATATTTGAGGGAAAGACAACAGGAACACCTATATCAATGATGGTGCGGAACACTTCACAACGCTCTGGAGATTATGGAGATATTGCTACCTATTATAGACCAGGTCATGCAGACTACACATTTGACCAGAAATATGGTTTCAGAGACTACAGAGGCGGTGGACGATCATCAGGAAGAGAGACCATAGGCAGAGTAGCCGCAGGCGCAATCGCCTCCAAGATACTCAAGGAACTCGGAATCACCATAACGACATATGTATCCTCAATTGGTAATGTACATATAGACAAAAATAAATTTGACGCAGACTATATACTCAAAAACGATCTGAACATACCAGATGCCGATGCATACACCAGAGCATCTTCTCTCCTCGAGGACTGCATGGCTGAAAATGACTCAATAGGTTCAAGCGTTAAATGTATAGTGCACGGCATGCCTGCAGGAATCGGCGAACCTGTTTTTGACAAACTGGACGCATGTCTGGCGAAGGCTGTCATGTCCATCGGAGCTGTCAAGGCTGTAGAGATTGGCGATGGCTCTGAGGTTTCCGAGAACAGAGGATCATACAATAACGACGAATTTACCATGAAATACGGTAAAGTCTCAAAAGAGACAAACCACGCCGGAGGAATCCTTGGAGGAATTAGTGATGGCTCAGATATCGTACTGAAAGTCCATTTCAAGCCTACTCCGTCAATCGCATCAACTCAGAAAACAGTAAACAAATCCGGCGAAGACATTGAGGTTTCCATAAGAGGCCGTCATGATCCAATCATTGGACCACGAGCTGTTGTAGTTGTTGAATCGATGACCGCCCTCACCATTCTAGATCTGTTATTTGAGAACATGTCATCAAGAATAGACAAGATTGTGAAATTTTATAACGACTGATAACTCATAAAAATATGTCCGGACACCTGCAAAATCAGGTGCCCGGACATATTTTTTTCGATTCAATATTGTACTAAAATTCTATACTATAATTATTATTTTGACTCTTTCTTAGGCTTGTTTATAACATAAAGGCCAAGTCCAACTATCACACCACCTCCAATGATATTTCCAAGGGTGACCGGAAGGAGGTTCTTTACAAAGAAATTGCCTACGGTTAGCTGATTGCTTATCTCTTGTGCCGTATATCCATAAAGTTCACACGCTTTATCAACGTACTTACTGTTTGATGCAGCCATGATTCCGGCTGGTATATAATACATATTGGCAACGCAGTGCTCAAATCCTGAGACAACAAATACCATGATTGGGAAAAAACATGCAAATATCTTGCCTATTATATCTTTAGCGGATGATGCCATGAGAACTGCGATGCACACAAGTATGTTACACATTATTCCCGATACAAATGCATTTCCAAAGTTAAGTCCTGTTTTTCCCATCGCAACCTTAATCGTATATGCTCCAAGACCACCAGCTGAATTGTCAAACTGACCACTTCCATATATAAGCAATGCCGTCACAACCGATCCCAAAAGATTGCTGAGATAAACAACTACCCAGTTTTTTAACATCTGTATAAGTTTTATTCTTCTATCTGCCACTGCCGCTATCATCATACAGTTTCCCGTAAAAAGTTCTGCTCCTATGATAGAAAGCATCATCAGTCCTACTGGGAAAATACAACCTGCAAGTGTCTTTGCCAGTCCAAAATTATCAACAGTATGCACTGCAAGGTTGGATCCCTCTGCACCGATTGCTATGAACATTCCTGCAAAAAATCCCATCATGATCATCTTGTACAGTTTCAGGTTTGCTTTTCCAACTGCGCCTTTCAGATTATTCTCAATGATCTGTGCCGGAACAAAGTAATTGTTTTCCATGATTTGATTCTCTCCTTAGTCTATAAGTTATTTTATTTTAAGCTCTTGGATACGCTTTCGCATATTCTTCTTTGAGCTTACTCTGCTTATTTGTGAGATAAATCTGAGTCGTAGCTATATCTACGTGTCCCAGCATCTCTTGAACAGACTTAATATCAGCACCATTATTCAGCATATGTGATGCAAATGAATGTCTTATCATGTGCGGTGTTATATCCTTATCAATCCCAGCCTTTGCTGCATAATATTTGATTATCTTCCAAAATCCCTGCCTGGACATGGGTGCTCCTTTGCAATTGAAAAATAGATAATCACTTCCGCCGCCCATATCATCGCGTACTTCTGCTATATATCTGCTTAATGCCCTCTGTGCAACCTCCGCAACAGGAACGGTACGTACTTTATCCCCATCATGGCATTCTATAAATCCAAGTTTCATGTTGACATCTGTAAGTTTTAATGTGACAAGCTCTGTTACTCGGATGCCTGTAGCATATAACAGTTCAAGCATAGCCTTATCTCTTATCTCCTTAGGTGTTTTACTTGTCGGCTGCGATAACAGTTTGTTCACCTCATTGATAGTCAATATCTCTGGCACCTTCTTTACGATCTTCGGAGGTTTTATATTCTCTGCCGGATCATTATCAACAACCCTCTCTCGAAACAGAAAGGCATAAAAAGATTTGATGGACGCAATATTGCGTGACACTGTCGCCATCGACATTCCATTTTTCTCCATATCAAGGACATAAGATGTAATATACGTCTCGGTAATATCTTCCAAACTGTTTAGATCTTTGTTCCGAAAATAGCCAACAAATTTTAAGAGATCCCTTTTATAAGACGCAATTGTATTCTCGCTTGATTTTTTTACATTTCTTAAATATTCAACGTATCTGTCTATGTATTGTTCCACTAATTTATCCCCTTAGTTATGTAGACTAGAATACATTATAAATACAAATGTAAATAAAATCAAACACTAATTTAATAAGTAAAACTGCGCCTTTGCGGTATTTTTTCACAAACTACCAAATCGGGTGTACCCTTTTAATTATGTATACTACATATTGACATAATTTTTTTCAGAAATGTTTCACTTTTTTTAATTCAGCACCAAAGTATTCTCATTTTTACTTGTTTGGAATTATGTGAGAGAACATTTATACGCGTAAATCGCTATCAGAGTCTTTGAATCAACTATCTCTCCTCTGGATATCATATCATCTACGTCATCTAGTTTTATATATTCACAACCTATAAATTCATTCTCATCTAGACTCTGTTTACCGCCAGATACTCCCCGTCCTATGTATACATATGTCTGCTCATTGCTGGTCCCTATCGCCAATACAGTCTTTGTGACAAATTGAACATCTCTTGCCGTACCCCCTGTCTCCTCTTTCAGTTCACGCACTACCGCATTCTTAGGCGTCTCCCCATCATCTATAAATCCCGCAGGAACCTCATATGTCACATCATCTATGGAATTCCTATACTGTCTTACAAGTATGATTCTTCCATCATCACAAACTGGAAGTATACATACACCTGATTTGTGATCTATTAGATCATACACAACTCTTCTCCCGTCTGGAAGTATCAAATAATCATTATATACATTAAATACATGAGCTTTATATGCAAGTTCTAGTTTTTCTCGTTTAAATTTTAAATCTTGCAAAATGAATTACACCTCCATTAATATTTATTTTCATACAAAAAGGTCTGTGGATTTCTCCACAGACCTTCTTTTTAATATTTCCTTGTTTACTTTGCGTAGTCCGTTACGCGTGACTCTCTAATAA
>URJU01000205.1 GCA_900548315.1 uncultured Coprococcus sp.
CGCGTCTCGTGGGCTCGGAGATGTGTATAAGAGACAGGTTAAGGACTATTCCCTCAATGGCAGTGGTAGAACCCTCATAATATCTGTACTCTATGCCCTTGGACTGATCCACCGATCTCAGTACATCGCTGCCACCGGTCTCATCCGCATACGTCACTGCGCCATTCGCCATACATAGTGCCGCAGCAAGTGAAAGTACAACTAACCCTCCTTTTAACTTCCTTTTTCTCATCAATTACCCTCCCTGATAATTTTTCGCACTTACATTCCGCTACATAACATGTATGATTTATTTTTGTGCATTATAGCGTAAAAAAGTCCTGCGAATATGTGTAATATTGCCACTTTACCCATTTTATCACAGTAATGTTGCAAATACTATCAACAAATTCACAAGACTTTTTTATTCAATATTACAATTAGTCATCATCCCTGCTGCCACGCAGTATCACAAGTCTCAGCAACTGCAATGATACCGAAACCATAGCCGCAACGTATGTCATAGCTGCCGCCTTGAGTACACTCTTTGCGCCCTTCAGCTCATCTGGGGCAAGATAACCACTATCTCTTATTATCTGGATCGCTCTCCTTGATGCGTTGAACTCAACCGGAAGTGTCACTAACTGCAGTATCACCACAAGCGAGAATAACAGGATTCCAATTGTCATACAGAAATCCAGTCTAGGTATGATAAGTCCAATCAGGACCAGAGGCCAGGCAAGTGATGAACCAATATTCGCCGCCGGTATGATCGCGGATCTGACGGTCAGTGGTACATAATGTCTTGCATGCTGTATCGCATGACCACACTCATGTGCCGCAACTCCTATGGCCGCTATCGATCTGGAACCGTACACCTTATCCGAAAGGTTGAGGGTATGTTCCCTTGGATTGTAGTTATCCGTGAGATCTCCCGGTATATGATGTATCGACACATCAGTTATCCCTGCGTTTCTCAGTATCATATAAGCCACCTGATCCGCTGTATATCCAGACCTCGATATCACTCTCTCATACTTCTTGTAAGTCGTCTTGACCTGTGCAGATGCTATAAAACACACCACCACGCCTATGAGTACCAATATATATGTCGGATCGAAGTAAAAACCATAATATGGCATATCCATCACCTTTTCCTTTCATGTATTTGTTATCTTTTTCGTTTACACTATCCTATAGTATATGCCATTTCCCGTCAACATATATGGACAATACTTCATGTAAATTTCATTTTTATGTTATTTCCCCAGAAGTTCATTTACTCTCTTCTGCACCTTATCATATTCATAGCCCGCTTTCTTCAACCTGTTTTTCCTATCCTCGCCATTTCCCCAATCGCCCGCTATCACCTCTCTGGCTATCTCGTCAATTGATTTCTTCTGCGAAGCTTTCACTATAGCGTTCACCGTCTCCTGAACTTTATCGTAATCATATCCCGCCGTTTTTAATCTCTTTTTTCGATCCTCGCCGTTCCCCCATCTGCCCGCTATGACTTCCTTCGCGATCACATCTATGCTTTTCTTTTTTCTATTCTTATTATTCTTGTTATTCTTATCATTACTTTTCCCGCTATTGCTGTCAGAGCCTTTCCCTTTCGTTTTTCCATTATCACTGTCAGTCTTTATCGCAGCACATTTTCTCCATGTTGCTTTGTCTATATAAGACTTGTTCAGGTCAAGATTTCCTTCATACCCCGGAAGCCGGCCCACAGAAGTGTACTGCCTGATAGAACAATCATACTGCCCCTCATTCCACGGATGCTCCTGATATCCAGTCTGCTCATAATCAGGATACTGAGCGACCCACAGCCTGTAGCCAAGATTTTTCACATTATCCATGGCACTCTTCTGAATATATATCAGCGGTTTTACCCTGGTTTTTCTGTACACATAATCACACCACTCCTTGCACCACGCCCTATCGCTCCTGCCAAACTGTGGATTGTTCTGTCCCTCCCAGTCTAGCACGAGTATGGCTTTGCCCACATATTTCTTACTGTATGCAAGGAAATACTCAGCCTCACTGTGGGGATCGCCACCATTTGCATAGTGGAATGCCCCAAGCAGTTTTCCCGCTTTCATCGCCTGATCACAGTGCTTTGCAAAAAATCTGTTCTTGTAGTCCGTGCCCTCCGTCGCTTTCACTATCACAAAGTCACAAGGCACCTTGGTTATATCTATAGTATCCTGCCATGCTGATATATCTATACCATCCATGTATCCTTTTAACGGAGTCTTATTAGAAGCCATAAAATTGTCTCCTGAATTCTTTTGTCTGTATATAATATTCCAGACATTGATTCAGGAGACAAACATGAGTTCATTATTCCTAATCTATACTTTTTTGTACTGCATTATATTTGTTGTAGCCATGTCACCTTTATTCATGCCACTTTTCCTTATCTCCGCCCTTGTAAAACCGCTTAAAAATCGATATCAGGTAGTCCCATCCCCGGGTACATATAATCGCAATGACAAATGCCCCGAAAAACGCAGCCACAGGATAATACCACACAAATGCTATGTGATAAAATGATAGTCCAACAAAAAGTCCCACCTCACACACAATGACACTGGTGATCAGAACCTGAAAAGAGGTAGGAATCTTCTTCAGCACTCCTACCTCTTTCGTAAATTCCGTTATTATCGATATCAAAGTACAGCAAACAGCCACCATCACTAGACAAACTGCAAATCTGTCCATATGAGTTCACCTCCTTGTCCATAATATAATTTAATATATTCTGGAGGATAGTGCGTGGTTATAAAATATCATTATGTTCTTAATTCACATTGACTATATTTTTGATATAACTTATACCGTAATTACTTCTGTATGAAAATAGAACAATGTATTTAACCGGGCAGCCGAGGGGTGTTACACCATATCCGTTCGAGTCTTGGAAGGGAGTGGTGCCTTATGAGTACATATGAGGAATTTATGGTTATATTAACCGTTGCGATACTTATTGTAGCAATTCTGAATAATCGAAAGTAAGAAAAAAACAGGGCAACAGTTACATCGACTGCTGCCCTTTATTTGTTAGAGATTTGTTAGTTATGTGGTCTTTTTCAGGAAATTCCACACACTCTCAAGTCGCATAAATGCTATATTTTTTAGAACTTACCAGCGTTAGCAGCTTCCTCAACGGAAACAGCTACAGCAACTGTAGCACCAACCATAGGGTTGTTACCCATTCCGATAAGTCCCATCATCTCTACGTGTGCAGGAACTGATGATGAACCAGCGAACTGTGCATCACTGTGCATACGTCCGAGAGTATCTGTCATACCGTATGAAGCAGGACCTGCTGCCATGTTATCTGGGTGAAGTGTACGTCCTGTACCACCGCCTGATGCTACTGAGAAGTACTTCTTACCCTGCTCGATACACTCCTTCTTGTATGTACCTGCAACTGGATGCTGGAAACGTGTAGGGTTTGTTGAGTTACCTGTGATAGATACACCAACGTTCTCCTTGTGCATGATAGCAACACCTTCCTGAACATCATCAGCGCCGTAGCACTTAACTGTTGCACGGATACCATCTGAATATGCCTTCTCGTATACTACATTGAGCTCAGCCTTCTTGTAGTCATACTTTGTCTCAACATATGTAAATCCATTGATTCTTGAGATGATCTGAGCTGCGTCCTTACCAAGACCGTTAAGGATAACTCTAAGAGGTTTTTTACGAACCTTGTTAGCCTTCTCAGCGATACCGATAGCGCCCTCTGCTGCTGCAAATGACTCATGTCCTGCAAGG
>URJU01000206.1 GCA_900548315.1 uncultured Coprococcus sp.
CACGAGCCTTCTCCGGGCTGTCATTCTGACCTTTTACCAATGAGTATTCAAATGTGATCCTTCTCCCTGTCCTATCAAAATAATATCGGCACGCCCCCAGGACCTCTTCTATACTATATCTGTTGGCTATAGGCATCAGTTCCTGTCTGTCTGTATCATTTGGCGCATGCAGTGACAACGCAAATGTGATTGCCAGATTCAGATCAGCCAGCTTTCTTATTTCTGGAACAAGTCCACAGCTGGACACTGTCACATTTCTCTGACTTATATTAAGACCATTCTCATCCGTCAGCATATTGATAAACCTAATCAGATTATCAAAATTGTCAAGAGGCTCCCCAGTCCCCATAACCACGACATTTGACACTCTCTCACCGCTGATCTTCTGAATGCTATATATCTGAGAAAGCATCTCCGATGCAGTGAGATTTCTCACAAGACCACCTATAGTTGATGCACAGAATCTGCATCCCATACGGCATCCCACCTGAGAGGATATACACACCGAATTGCCATGCTTATATCTCATAAGAACACTCTCTATAACATTGCCATCATGCAGTCTAAAAAGGAACTTATTTGTACCATCCTCTTTTGACTCAAGTCTTGTCACTGCACTTACTCCATATATTGCCTGTCCATCCATCAGTTCTCTAAGTGATTTAGGGAGATTAGTCATCTCATCAGTGCCGTCCGCAAGCTTGACATGAAACCACTGATATATCTGCTTTGCCCTAAACGCCGGCTGACCAACGCTTTGAACCCATTCTTTCAGCTCGTCCATTGACATTGACTTTAAATCAAATGTCTCCTCATCAACGTTCATATCTACTTTTTTGTATATCTCGTTTTTCACGCCTGTACCCTTTCTTTAGCTTATCTGCGCTTAAACTTTGCGATAAAGAATCCATCACACTCATCTATGCCCTGATGCAGTGTCACAAACCCCTTCTCTCCTCCATGTTCTGGAATGACCTCATCTATGCTGCAAAGACTGAAATCATGCGTTTCTGCAAACCATTTTGCATTTTCATCATTTTCCAGGCTGTCTATTGTACATGTGGAATACACCAGTGTTCCGCCGTGTTTGACATACCGGCACGCAGTCTCAAGTATCTCCCTCTGGAGCCCCGCAAGTTCCTTTATACTATCCATAGATACGTGATACTTTATATCATTCTTCCTGCCTATGATACCAAGTCCGGAACACGGCAGATCTGCTATCACCACATCAGCCTTTCCCACAAGCTCATCATCGCACACCCTAGCATCATGAACCTGAACTGTCACATTTTTTAGGCCGAGTCTGTCTATGTTCTCTTCTATGAGTTCTGTCTTTCTCTCAGTCAGATCCCTTGAGATGACTATTCCATCTGGACCAGCGAGAGCCGCGGCATACATGGTCTTTCCTCCGGGAGCAGCACACACATCCAACACCAGATCGCCATTCTGAATAGATGCTGCTTTAACCGCAAGACATGAACTTTGATCCTGAACGACAAATTCTCCATCAAAAAATCCCGGTATCTTCCGTATGTAATCATAACCACTGATGAGCAGAGACGTATCGTTTAACATACCTCTAGTCACGGTTATATCATTTTTTTTAAGCTTTTCCGCAAACTCATCAACACTGATCTTTTCAGTATTGACCCTTATGGCTGTTGGTCTGTCACTGTCTCCACTTGCAAGGATTTTATCTATGGTATCATAGTCGTAATCTCTCTCAAATATATCGAGCAGATCCGTTGGCACCGAATACTTCACAGAGAAGTACTCCCTGATATTGTTTTCCAGATCAGGAAATTTGATGCAGTCCTTATTTCTCGCTATATTCCTTAACACCCCGTTCACAAAACCCCTCAGGTTTCCGAATCCGTGATCCACCGCCAGTTTTACAGACATATTACATGCCGTGTGATCCTGTACAGAGTCCATATAAAATATCTCATATGTTCCCATCCTGAGCACACACCTTATGAGCGGCTTGCACTTGTTTACTTTTATCTTTGAGAACTGATTTATTATATAGTCAATTCTGATCTTTTTTTCCGTGACACCTTCCACCATCCTTGTGATGTAAGCTCTGTCCTGCTTGCTCATGAACTGATTTGCCCTGAGAGCAGTGCCGAGTGCTGTATTTGAAAATGTGTGGTTCTTCTCTATATCTAGCAAGATTGAAAGAACTACCTCGCGGGTGTTTTTCTCCATCGTACCTATTATATCCTTTCTCCGTCACTCAGTCTGTTTCCGGCAAGAAACGCTGCCACATCCATAGGTTTCTTTCCCTCTGGCTGAAGTCTCTTTATCTGCAATGCGCCTTCACCGCACACTATTGCAAACGACTTCTTTGTGACTCCTGTTATCTGTCCTGGTTCTGCACCATCCGGAGCATCTGTTACCTTTGCCTCATATATCTTTACGCTCTTGCCATTTATCTTGGTAAATGCACACGGCCAAGGCTGAAGTCCTCTCACCAGCCTCTCTATGTTCTCAGCAGGCATGCTGAAATCTATATTCCCCATATCTTTGCTGAGCATGGATGCATAACAGCTCTCCTCATCATTCTGTGTTCTTCTCTGTGCCGTACCATCCTCCAGTTTCTTGAGTGTTGATATTATCAACTCTGCACCAGCCAAAGCAAGCTTGTCAGTGAGAGTCTCCCCCGTATCGGCATCTGCTATTGGCACTATGGTCTGTTCTATAATGTCTCCAGTATCAAGTCCCTTTGCCATATACATTGTGGTAATGCCCGTGTTCTTCTCGCCGTCTATGATCGCTCTTTCGATTGGAGCTGCGCCTCTGTACTTTGGCAATAGTGATGCATGGATATTTATACAGCCATACTTGGGGATATTGAGTATACTCTCCGGAAGTATCTGTCCAAATGCAGCAACCACTATTGCATCCGGAGCATAACTCTCTATCTTTTCCACGTTCTCAGCCTCACGAATTTTTATAGGCTGATAAACTGGGATTCCCAATTCAAGAGCCCTTTCCTTGACAGGCGTTGGCTGAAGAGATTTTCCTCTTCCCTTAGGCTTGTCAGGCTGCGTATAACACGCAACTACATCGTGTCCCGCCTTCACTAGGCTCTCAAGAGCATTCACCGCAAATTCAGGTGTTCCCATATATATGATCCGCATCTGTCATTCCTCCTGTCAAATACCCATAATAGTTTTATTTCTGCTCAACTTCATGAAGACCATCAACAACCAGATCCTTATAAAGTTTTCCGTCCAAATGATCAAGTTCATGGCATATAGCCCTTGCAAGAAGTCCTTCTCCCTCGACAGTGATCTCATCCATATTTTCATCCAACGCTTTGCAAACTACATGCATCGGTCTTGTCACTGTTCCAAACTTTCCTGGAAGACTGAGACAGCCTTCCTCGCCAGTCTGCTCTCCATCAGCCTCTATGATTTCAGGATTGATAAGACACAAAGGATTATCATCACACACGTCTATGACTACTATTCTCTTTAATATGCCAACCTGTGGCGCAGCAAGTCCAACACCATTTGCCTCATACATAGTATCAAACATATCATCTATGAGTGTAAGTGTCCTGTCGTCCATCTTCGTAACCGATCTGCAAGTCTTTCTGAGTATGTCGTCTCCATCGAGTCTTATATTTCTTATTGCCATTTCTGTAATCTCCTTTTATATTTTTTGTACTTAGATGTTTCCTTAGTATATTCATATATATGACAGTTATCTCTAATCC
>URJU01000207.1 GCA_900548315.1 uncultured Coprococcus sp.
GTCTCGTGGGCTCGGAGATGTGTATAAGAGACAGGTTCTCAGGTATGTTATGAGACCGATGGTTCCGCGTCCCTTTATATCAACACCCTCATATAACTGCTGCGCTATCCTCATAGTCTTGGATGTCGCAAAATTCAGTTTTGATGATGCCTCCTGCTGGAGTGTACTTGTTGTGAATGGAAGTGGCGCCTTCTTGTTCCTCTCACTCTCCTTGATGGACTTTACAACATACTCCTTGCCGTCAAGGTTCTTCAATATGTCATCAAGTGCTGCCCTTCCGGATATATCCTCCTTATTAGTACCATCACCAGTAAATTTGAACGTGATCGGCTTTTTCATCTTGCCTGCTATCAGGTTCGCATCCAGTGTCCAATACTCCTGCGGTATGAAGTCATTTATCTCCTTCTCCCTGTCACAAACAAGCTTGAGGGCAACCGACTGAACTCGCCCGGCAGAAAGACCTCTCTTTATCTTCGCCCAAAGAACCGGACTTATCTTATAACCAACCAGTCTGTCCAGAACTCTTCTCGCCTGCTGCGCATCCACAAGATTCATATCTATATCACGCGCCTGCTTTATGGAATTCTTCACTGCATTCTTTGTTATCTCATTAAATGTAATACGCTTATAATCCTTATCTTCAAGCTTGAGAGCTTTCATAAGATGATAGGATATCGCTTCTCCCTCACGATCCGGGTCGGTTGCGAGATATATCTTATCCGCTTTCTTCACCGCTTTTCTGAGTGCCGCAAGAATATCACCTTTTCCTCTTATAGTGATATACTTTGGCTCGAAATCATTATCAACATCTATTCCCATCTGACTTTTGGGAAGATCTCTCACATGTCCGTTTGATGCTATGACCTCATAGTTTGACCCCAAAAACTTTTTGATAGTCTTAGCTTTGGCTGGAGACTCAACAATAACAAGATTCTTTGCCATAGGTATCTATCCTTTCCGTAATATTCTGTATATAGTCAGGAAACTGTAAATAAGCCACTCCCCCAGTTTACACTCTGTTATAATAATTTCTAACCAGCTGCTTTACCAGTTTCTTCTGCTCTAATTCAAAGAGTATCTGAGCTGCCTCAGACACCTCTATCCCGGCCTCAACACATATATCATCTATATGTCTTGATTCCAAACGTACACAACTATACACTTTTTTCTCTGCCGGTGCAAGTAATTTTTTGCTTAAGGATTTCTCACGGAGGATTTCCACCCCCAGCTCACTAAGTATATCTGTGGATGAAGTGACACACATTGCTCCCATCTTTATGAGGTTATTACACCCTGTGCTGCATGTATCAGTAACCCTGCCCGGAAGTGCATATACATCCCGTCCCTGCTCAAGTGCCTGATCCGCAGTTATGAGTGAACCACTCTTTTCCTGTGCCTCGACCACGAACACACCATCCGAGATACCACTTATTATCCGATTTCTATATGGAAAACGAAAAGCATCCGGTCTCACATCAAGTCCACTCTCTGACAGAATGACTCCGCCACCCTCTGCAATCTTTAGATATATGTCATAGTTTTCTCTCGGATACGGAACATTTATACCACTTCCAAGTACAGCTACAGTTTTTCCTCCGGCTGTCACAGCTGCGCGGTGTGCCGTCCCATCTATCCCAAGTGCCATACCGCTGACAATCGTTACTCCTGCTGCAGCAGCGTCAGACACTATCCTGTCCGCCATAGTCCTTCCATACAGAGATGCCTTCCTGGCACCCACCACAGCAAGCACAGGGCTCTGTTTCCCCAGCAAACTGATATCTCCGCGAGCAAAAAGCAGCAGTGGTGGGTCTGGTATTTCATAGAGTCTATCAGGATAGAACTCACTTCCCGGATAAACATATGACACATTTTCATCAAACAACCTTTTCCTATAATCAAGCACAGCCTTCTCTGTTCTGTTTTCCATAACCGCAGTCAACTGGATATTGGTAAGACTTTCACTTAAGATACGCTCTGATACATCCCACAATCCCCTAAGTCCACCAAATCTCATCGCTATCTCCATCTTCTGTGTATGAGCCATACGACTTATTGTGCCATACCAGAGATAAAGCAGTTCATCATCCAACATCAGATTGCACCTCCCTCATCGGTGTTTCTAAAAAACACAGCCTCCTTCATATGACTTACGCTAACATCGGCATCGCCATCCAGATCTGCGATAGTCCTCGCTATCTTCAATATTCTGCATCCGCCCCTTGCCGTAAGTCCAAGATTTTCAAAACAATACCTCATAAACTCCAGCTCATCGTCTCCAAGCGGTATATATTTTTCACACAATCTGGAATCAAGCTGTGCATTGAACCGTATGTTCTCTTCTTTATATCTGGCAAGCTGCAGCCTGTGCGCCGCCAGAACCCTGTCTCTCATCTCCGCGGATGTAGCACCATGTTTTTCTTCAAAAAGCTCACCATATCTGATCCTTCTTACCTCGACATTTATGTCTATGCGATCAAGCAGAGGCTTGCTTATCCTAGAATTGTAATTTCTTATCTGGTTCACCGTACAGGTACATTTGCTCATGTCTGGATATTGACCACATGGACATGGATTTCTTGCTGCAACCAACATAAAGTCAGCAGGGAACCTATACATTCCATTCAGCCTTGATATATAAACACTCCCATCTTCCAAAGGCTGTCTCATGACCTCAAGTACGTTTCTTCCAAACTCCGGCAGCTCATCAAGGAAAAGCACGCCTCCATGCGCAAGGCTTATCTCTCCCGGTCGAGGTTCTCTGCCGCCCCCAGACATAGCATGAAGGGAAATGGTGTGGTGTGGCGACCTAAATGGACGCCTGTGTATAAACTGAGTGCCATCCCTCAAAAGTCCTGCTACGCTATATATCTTTGTTATCTCTATACTCTCCTCAAGGGTAAGTCCTGGCAAGATCGTAGGTATCCTTCTGGCTATCATGGATTTGCCCGCCCCAGCTGGACCAGTCATCAAGATATTGTGCATTCCTGCTGCGGCTATCTCAACTCCCCGTTTTAATGTCTCATGTCCTTTTACCTCCGAGAAATCACATTCATCCGAGTGTATATTTTCCCCAAGCAGAACGTTTACATCAACATATTCAGGCTCTATGACACATATACCACTCAGATAACCGACAAATTCTTCAAGATTCTCCACCGGTATGACTGTCATGCCCGATATTATTGCTGCCTCCTTTGAGTTTCCAGCGGGGACTACACATCGCTTTATCCCCTGAGTATAGGCATGGTGAACCATTGCCAAAACGCCTGTGATCTGATTCACATGTCCATCCAAACCCAGTTCTCCCAGTATAAGTGTATTTTCTAGAGATTCATGTGGGATTATACCCATAGACGCAAGAATACCTGCTGCGATGGGAAGGTCAAATGCCGTTCCCTCTTTTCTGATATCCGCCGGAAACAGATTGATCGTGATCCGTTTCGGAGGTATATTGAAATTAGAATTGCGAAGTGCTGTTCTGACACGCTCTCCAGCCTCCCTGACACAGGCGGACAAATATCCAACCATATTCATCATCGGGAGACCGTCATGTATATCTGTTTCGACAGATATGAGCGTTCCTTCTATGCCCTGAACAAGGCCACTTATAACTTTACTGTACATTAATGTGTGCTCCTTTCTGTCCCATTGGACAGCCTCTCCACAAAGCACCTGTCTCTTATACACATCTCCGAGCCCACGAGACGCGTAGTAATCTCG
>URJU01000208.1 GCA_900548315.1 uncultured Coprococcus sp.
TATAAGAGACAGGCCTTTATATGGCTTTCTTTTTTTTGCAGTAAATTGTTATATTGGGAATTGACATGGTATTTTAACTAATATTAACTCACGGATAACTTCTTGATATATGTTCTTTCGGGGGGTAAAATCATTATTGATAATCAGCATAGAACTTTCTAAAACAGGAGGTATGAAACGTGGCAAAAGCTACATTTGGCAGAAGGATATTTGCGGCGGCATTGGTTGGACTGCTGTCTGCGTCACTCACCGCGTGTAACAACAGCAGTGACAGGCAGGTGGGAGATGCCAAGATAAACATAGAACCATACAGTAAGGTTGAATTTAATACAGAAAAGGTTAAGAGTGGAGATATACAATCCTCACTTTCACTTGACCTCAAACCTGACGGATACAGCAGTAAAGATTATTCTATACAGCAGTCCGACTACAAGATTGAGGAGGTTAAGGTCAAGGAGGGAGATAAGGTTGCCAAAGGAGATGTTATGATACAGTTTCAGGCAACGGAGATCAAGAAGACTATAGAACAGTATACGGAACAGAAAGAGCAGGATGCACTTCTGATAGATCACTATATGAGACTTGCAGAGATCGACAGCAGCCAGGATTATTCCAGTGAGATATCCTCAGCAAAAGAGGATATGGATGTAGCCGACACATACATAAAAGAGCAGAACGAGCGCATGAAAGATTATCAGGTGATCGCGACCAAAGCGGGAACTGTAACATATATTGATTCAGATATCCAGTATGGTTATGTGACTGCAGGACAGACGCTTATAACAGTGGACTCTGGATCATCGGATTATGTAGCTGAGACAAATGACAGTTACGAGTTTAAAGAAGGTGAGATCTATGATGCGGATTTTCAAGAGGCAACATTTTCACTGAAATTGATAAAGTGTGAAAAATACAAGAGTAAAGCAACTGGGGAGGATATGCAGAAGGTAACATTCCAGCCTGTGAGCGATATGGCGGGAGTCACCGAGGCGGATACCCTTAAGATGATCATAGAAAAGCCTGTTGTAAAGAATGTTATATATGTGAATAAGAAATCTGTATTTGCAGGTGCGGACGAAAAAAATTATGTATATGTGGTTGATGAATCGGGAAACAGAAGTGCTGTGGAGGTCACAGTTGGTGACACTGTGGATGATAAGACGATCATAAAGTCTGGACTTAAAGCCGGAGAGCAGGTGGTGGTAAATTGAGAAAGCAGAATTTGAAAAAAAATATACGTGTAAAAAGTACAAGAACGGTATTGCACAAGAGGGTTATGTGCCTGTGTATGGCAGCTGTGTTTGCTGTGTCGATGACGGGATGCGGAAAGGAAGAGAGTGAGAAGATACCTGAGCTTTTGGAGCCGGTCAGCACTAACGAGGCGTACAGACCAGTCACATATGGAGATATCGGACGAAAGGTCATAAAAACAGGAACTATAGTACCTACTGATTACTGTTATTATTACGATACATCAGCAACATTGTCAAAGGTATATGTAAATGTGGGTGATGAGGTTAAAAAAGGCACTGTGCTTGCGGAGACTGGAGACGGTGACGGTACGGACGGTTCAGGAGATGGAAACACAGATGACAGTGGCATATCTGGAACGGATACTAGTCTGTCAGGCGATGGAGTGGGTGAAACGACTTCAGATTCAGGAGAGTCAGATGATGTGCAGAAGTACAGCCATGATATAAAGGAGAAGATATATCAGGAAAACCAGGCTGAGCTTGACTGGAAGATAAAGGCGTGTGAGGAAGTCAATGACAAAGAGGGCGCAGATGCGGCAAGAACAGAGAAAGCTATCAATGAAGAGAATAACCGATATGATAATCTGATCTATGAATATGAACAGAAGAAGAAAGCCAAGGACAAGGCGGATCAGGAGAAACTCAAGAACAGTGGAACATTAAAGGCAGATCATGCCGGTTACGTTACATATGCAAGAAATGTCAAAGGGGACGACAAAACCGTAAATGGAGGAGAAAATGTCGTTGTTGTATCAGATTATGGTCAGCCTTATATAGAAATAACAGGAGAGACCTATAAGAAGGATACATACAGTATTTATAAGAATATGTATACCGTTGTTGACGGCAAGCAATATGATATAGAACCATACAAATTTACAAATCAGGAGATAGCTGTGGCACAGAGTATGTCGAGTATGCCGTATACAAGATTTCAGCTTAAAGGTGTTAAAAATCCAGAAAAAATATTAAAGGTTGGAAGTTCTGTATCACTTTATTTCAGTACATCAGATGCAAAGCATGTACTCACAGTTGGAAATGATTCCATATATGAAGAAAATGGACAGAGTTTTGTATATGTTAAGACAGAGAGCAGCGAGAAAGAACGCCGCGATGTTGAGATTGGAGCGACTGACTCAAACTACACGGAGATTGTGAGTGGATTAAAAGAGGGCGATCTTGTATATTATGCATCTGATGCTATCATGCCATCCAATTATACGGAATATACAGTGGCTCTGGATTCATACACCAAGACTGCAAAGGCAAGTTCATTTGCTGCGGAGGACCTTAACAGTGTGAGTTACACTGCACCGTGTGATGGGCGTTTTGCATCTATCAATGTCAAGAAAGGCCAGAAAGTCAAGAAAGGTGATGTGTTGTTTGTCATAGACAGCGGCGGCGGAACAGCAGCGGTTAAGGAGATAGACAATCAGATCCAAGAGGAGAACATGTCATACAATTCTTCTATGAAAGAGTATGACGATCAGATAAATGACATTACAAGTGAGATACAGAGATATCAGAGAAGAAAGAAGGCAACCCCAACGGATGCTGAAAACACTCTGTATATGGCAGAACAGCTAACATGTCAGAGAAATGTTGTTACATATAATAAACAGCTGCTCACATATACACACAACGCGACAATAGCAAGCCTCAATGCAAAAAAAGAGAAACTCAACAAGAACAACGATGGCAGTGGAAAGATAAGTGTGTATGCTGATGAGGCTGGTACAGTTAAGTCTATCAGTGCTAGTACTGATGCGGCTATCAAGGAAGGCCAGTCGGTACTCACTATCGGCAACAGCAAGAATGTGATACTGGCACTCACCGTATCAGATGGAAAACTTGGAATCAACCAGAAGGTAACGATCACGAGCAAGAAGGACAATACTAAAAAGATAAGCGGAACATGCGTGGGAACAAGCGGAGACAGTTCAAGATCTTATATAGAAACTGATGCCCAGGGAAATGTACATATCACAAAATGTGCGGGCACAGATGAACTCAAGTATTACATCAAAGTTGATGATGACAGCGTCTATAAGAGTATCAAGAGCTATGAGATCAGCTATCCTACTGCGGTATATGACAATGTGGTAATGATACCGACCAACATGATATATCACGAGACCAGCAAGAACAATTCATCAGAGTATGATTATGTGTGGCTGCTGAAGGACGGAGAGATCGTAAAGCAATACATAACACTGGGTGAGGCGAACAAGACCCAGACGATCATACTGTCAGGTCTTTCTGAGGGAGATGTGATCGCGAAGGAGTCAGCATCCGCATCTTCTGGCAGTAAGTCATCCTCATCGGATTCTGCAGATGACTCAGGCAATTCTGACAGCTCATCAGAAGAAGGTTCCGACAACAGCTCAAATGATGGCGGCTCGGATATTTCCTCTGGCACAGACGATGGTGCAGATATGACCTGTCTCTTATACACAT
>URJU01000209.1 GCA_900548315.1 uncultured Coprococcus sp.
ATATGACTGTAACTGAATCGTTATCATTTATTCCTGACATTATATATAAGGATCTCACAATTGGTTTTGAAACTGATGGCGGGGAAATGGCAGATGTCGTCAGCGAACATGGTCAGTTGTCGGCAGATGTATTGCAGAACAATACAGTCAAGGAAGGATATGAGTTTGCCGGTTGGACAGTGGAACAGATGTCGTCGGAGACGGACAAAAAAATATTGATATCAGCAGCGGATATAGCCCGCGGCGGAATGTTGGATGAAACTGATATATATGCGTTATATATGTTTGCCGATGAGAACTTGCGTGTTGAGCTCAAACCTGTATGGAGTAAGCTTTCTACATACAAGGTTCAGTTCAGGGCAAATGGCGGAAGTGGCTCTATGAAACAGGTTACATATATATGCGGTGAGAACCGAAAACTTCCTGAATGTACATTTTACAGAAAAGGATACATATTTGCCGGCTGGGCAGTCGCAGGCGAGGATAGCATAAGTTATGCAGATGGGGCTGTTATATGCAGGACTGCTGAGGAAGGTGATATAAGACTCACAGCAGTGTGGAGCAAACTCAATTATACATTGATATATGATCCGAATGGCGGTGAAGGTTATATGCCAAATCAGACTGTGTCAAGTCAGGAACTTCATCCGCTTAAAATGGTTGGATATATAAAGGAGGGAGCAGAGTTCCTTGAGTGGAATACCAGACCAGATGGTTCTGGTGTGTCATATCCTGATGGCAGCAATATGATGCATGCGGTTAAAGAAGAAGGGGAAACATTCACTTTATATGCTATATGGAATCCTAACATAGTAACACTCACGTTTAATGCAAATGGCGGAGCTGTGGCAAAAACATCAAAACAGGTGCAGTTTGGTGAGCCTTGCGGAACGTTGCCGATACCGAAGCGATCGGGCTGGGCATTCCAGGGCTGGTTTACAAGAACAAAGGGTGGAACTCAGTATACAAGTGATACGGTGATAGATATGGACTGCGACATCCTGCTTTTTGCGAGATGGGAGCCGCAGAAATATACTGTGACATTCAATGCAAACGGTGGAAAGCTAGAAGGCATGAGTACAATGGAGGCTGCAGCTGGAAAGCCGCTGGGACAGTTCCCTGCTGTAACGCGTAAGGGCTATGAACTTGAGGGATGGTACACGGCCAATGAAGGCGGCGCAAAGGTCAATATGGTATATAAGGTGAACTCAAACATCACCTTGTTTGCACACTGGAAAGCAACGTCAAAAAAAGTTCGAATAGTGATGAATGTGGCAAAGATCGCAGGGGCTAAGGGATATGAACTTCAATATTCGACATCGGCAGGCTTTGCCGGTGCTGTAACACTTACAGACAGAATGACTGGAGCCGGAAGTTACACAAGAGAAGTTGGAAATCTGAAAGCAGGGACAAGGTATTATTTCAGGGTGAGATCATATGCGGTAAGGCAGGGAAAGAAAGTATATGGTTCGTGGAGTTCAGTTCAGAGTAAATTGACATCTAAATAATACACATTAATAAAAAGGGAGGAAGAAACATGGCAAAGAAAGTGAAAATTTGGCTGATGATCGCCTGTGCGCTGCTGTTTACAGTGCTGGTAGTAAGCAATGTGTCGATGAAATCTGATGCGGAGACTATAGAGTACACGATCAAGGATCAGGTAAGTACCGATGGAAATTGGAGAGTATGGGTTCAAAAGGGTGACGGCAAATGTATCATTCACCCAGTTACAACCAAGACGATAGATAAGGTCAATTCGGGAGCGGTCGTTATACCGGCTACTGTATCGGTAAAAGGAGTAAAGAAACCTATAGAGGTTACAACGATAGGAAATGGAGCATACAAAGGAAATACAAAGATTACATCTGTCAATTTTAAAAATGCTGTTAATCTTACATCTATAAGGGCTAATGCATTTTACGGATGTACTAATCTAAAGAGAGTCTATTATCTGAATTATGCGACCAAGCTTACAGTAATAGGTGCGGGAGCGTTTCAGGGTGATAAACTGCTTGAGAGTACAACTACAGGCGGATTAGTTCTTCCTGTCGGACTTACAAAAATAGATGCCAATGCATTTAATGGATGTGCAAAGATCGCTGTTATAAATGCGGTCAGACCTACAAAACTCAGTTCGATAGGCAAAGATGCGTTTAAGGGAATAAAATCAAATTGTATAACATACGTTCCAAACACGTCGATCAAGACTGTTGTCACAGGAAAGATTCCTGGAAGTGTGATAGTTTATTATTACAATATCATATATAACAGCAATGACGGTCAGAATAAGAAAGAAACAGACAGCAAGATAGCATATCAGACAGATCCGGATACACCAGAAATAACAAGCCTGGCGTCTGCTGGTCTGTTTACAAGAACAGGATACAAGTTCCAGAAATGGAATACAAAGGCGGATGGAAAAGGAACCTCATACGCTGCAGATCAGGAAGTATATAATCTTACAAAAAATGGTCAGATCAATCTTTATGCGATCTGGAAAGCAAATACATATACAGTACAGTTTGTGACGAATGCCCCAAAGGGATTTGACACCTTAAAGGAACTGACTGTGAGCGGAACCATGAACAATGTGGGCTGTACATATGGAACAGCAAAGGCAATGCCGGCTAACGCATATTCTATTAAAGGTTTCTCATTTGGCGGATGGTACAAAGATGCGAAATGTACCAGTGGTCCTGTTACAAGTCTGTCAAACCTGACCCCGGTAAATGGCGGAGTGGTGAAGTTGTATGCAAAATGGATACCAATAACCTATACGATCAGATATGATGCGAACGGTGGACGCGGTGAGATGTATGACAGAACAATGACATATAATTCATCCGTGAACCTGTCAACATGTTATTTTGAAAATGAGGGATACAAGTTTGCAGGATGGTCGACTGACAATACCGGAAAGACATTGTACAAGGCAGGGACGTCCGTAAGCAATATGACAGAAACTAATGGGGCAACTATAACATTTTATGCTATATGGAAACCGATAAGTTATTCTGTTGTATTTGTAAAACCTGATCTGTATGAGGATGAGGAACAGGGAATAAAGGCGTCAGTGTCTGGGCAGACAGACAGACTGTATGCAGATTATGATGAATCAAAACCCCTTCCTGATGGATATTCATGCAAAGGATATACATTCAATGGATGGATGACCAAGACCGGAAGAAAAGTTGACAGAGCATATGAGCTGACAACTGAGGATAATGGAGAAGTTTATCTTTATGCTGATATGCAGCCGGTGGAATATACTGTCAAATTTGACAGCAATGGCGGAACGCTTAAAGAGGGAGCTGATGAGTACGGATCTGTTAAGATGAAGTATTCAAAGACATACGCCATTGACTGTGACAGATATGAGCGAACAGGATATAAACTGACAGGATGGTCAACGGAAAAGAACGGTACAGGTCAGTTCACGAAGGCAATAAATCTGATGGATACAGCCGGAGAAGTAACACTATACGCTAAATGGACTCCTATAACATATACGATCACATTCGATGCGAATGTCAAAGATGGTGATACCGTTGATGGTTATACAGATCCTGTGAGAATGACATATGACAAACCGTCCAAGATAGGTATGTGCGGATTTGAGTATAAGGGACATGTATTCACTGGATGGAACACAGAGCCTGATGGCCTGTCTCTTATACACATCTGACGCTGCCGACGATAAGGCTC
>URJU01000210.1 GCA_900548315.1 uncultured Coprococcus sp.
AAAAGTGTTCCTCTGCCTTGACAGCGACACCGCAGGAAGCGAAGCCTGTACCCGACTGGCACAGTCCATTCCCGGCGAGATCGCCGTCATTCGCCTTGTCCCGGCAAGGAAAGACTGGAACGATGTTCTCCGTCAGCAAGGGGACATTCCCAGCCGCAAATTCATAGCCGAGACAATCACGCTGCGAGAGCTGCCCACCGCCCAGCCTGTTCCCATGCTCCGCATGGCAGATGTGGAGCTGACGAGCGTGGATTGGCTATGGTTTCCCTAAGCGGCGTGACCTCTTGCAAATATCTGAATAATGCAAAAACGCCATCTCGTGAAATTACGAGATGGCGTTTTTTGACGAAGCATGTATCGTATGTGAATACATGAAATGCGCACTTTATAGAACATATCGAAACGGGCGTACAATAATACGCAACAGCGATTGAAGGACTTGTTTGGTAGCTGAAACTTTTGGTGTTATATACAATTCTCCCGTAACTGTCACTCCGTCTGGTGATATGGTTTTGCCCTCGTACATCATCTGCTGTGCTTCATCCCGAAGTATAGCATTTAGTGCAGGACAGTCTATCAACAGCATCATTTCCGTATCCAGATAGGCACTACGCATATCCCAGTTAAATGATCCGATGATGCTAATTCGATCATCAATCAGAATCGTTTTAGTGTGCATGGAGAAGCTGCCGTTCCACTCACATATATCAACACCCGTTTCTAAAATATCATCCCTATGATTGAGATAATCAGCGCAGCCCCACGGATTTGCTCCACTCTGCGGCGCGTTGGTAATGACCTGTACCTGTACATTGTCGGTGACCTTTTTGAGTGCATTATACATAGCTTGGTTGCAGATCATGTATGGGGTTTGCAACACAATATTTTGTTCACCCTTCTGCATCAGCGTTGTCAAGGTATTCAGAAGCATCGGCTCCTTATTCCACGCAGTGCAATCACCACTTAAAAGTGCGACTTCATTTGTCTGGAGCGTTTCTGTCTCCCAGTTAATCGCTGTTAACTGTTTTGTGTCATTGATCTCAGTCCAACGTCTTGCAAGAATGGCAGTAGCTTTTTTAACCCTGTGATTCTCAGCCTCTGCGTGGAATGCACGGTTGGTATCAAGTAACCATATCCTATCAAAATATTCTAACAAGGTATTAGCGGACGCTGTTGTGAAACCGCCGTTGTATACGACTATATCACGATCTATGTTCTGACGTGACGTACCCCCACTCCCAAGGAATAAGTCGCTGGTGTTCCGCCCACCCATAAGATATGTAGATCGGTCGATAATCAAGTATTTATCGTGGCAGCGATAATTGACCGTCCAAAGTTGCGTCAGCCGAATAGGGTTGTAGAATTTGACCTCCACATTGTCGTGCGCTGCCAATGCCTGAAACACATCACTGCCGCTTAAATGCAGTTGCGCATTGATTCCGTCAATAATGAGCCGTACTTGTACGCCGCGCTCTGCCGCGCCCCAAAGCGCCGCGATCACATCTGTTCCACTGCTGTCGGCGCGGAAGTCAAAGGTTGAGAGAATGATTTCTTCCTGTGCCGAACGAATGAGCCTCAGCCTCCAAAGAAGTGCATCCTCGTTATTGTCAATCAAGCAAACTCGTTCAGACGTTGTTATGGATACTTCTGCCTGCGTATCACTCTTTTCATGTGTTCCAATCAGCGGAGGAATAATTAAAGAAACAAGTAGATATATCAAAAAGCATAATGACACACCTAAAACTAGTTTGAAGCATTTTATGCGAAAGGTTTTTTTCATGTTTGATTCGAGTTCTCCAAGCAAATCATTTTTTCCTGAGTTGCTAATTTTATCTGCAAAATTGACTTATTTATGAGGACTATCATAATCTGCACGCGCTGGAACACAAGAGCAACTTTTTGAAATAACGTACCTTTGAGGAGTCTGGACTGGCTCCTCTTTTTTGTTGCACAAATTGTGCAGGCGGTGCTTGCACAATTATCAACCTAACATCTGCATTCCATACAATCTCGATATTGTCCTCCTGTGGTTCTGCGTTATGCTTTCTCCGTGCATTTTCGTATTATTTATTCTGCCATCTGACTTCGCCCTTGGACAGAAGCGGATAACAGATCAGCTGATCTGAATCCAGATTTTCCGCATGCATGTCAACCGCTGTGATCTGATGATTATCATAAGTCGTATAATAATAAATACCTTTTGCTGTATTACAACAGGACGTGTATATCGTGATCTCATATTTGCCTTCTGTCACCTCACAGCATCCACGCTGCTGATCTACGGATCCTAAGATATGGAAGAACTGGCTTACACTCTCATCCTCTTCTTCACCGGAGATCGAATTTAATTTTGTAAAGGCAACTTTCACAAATCTTGACTGGCTGGAAAGATCTCCAGGTATTCCCATTCCACCCATTCCTCTGCTATATGCATCAAGCTGTAATACTCCTGCAAAAGTACTCTCCGGCTGTTTTCTGGATACTCCGGCATAATTATTCAGTGCAAACATCTGACTCGGGAATGGTGGATTATTGGTAAGCACTCCTACCGGATTATCATATACATGCAGCCCATCTTTCATAGACTCAACAACGATACAGGAGTCTTTGTCTGCAATGATCCAGTGAAGCTGTGCTGTCGGCAGCTGTTCACTGAATGCTGTACCTGTCAGTCTCATTGCTGCCAGCTTCTCTCTCGCCTCTGCTACAGTAGCACACTGTGTAAGGATCCATGGGATGAACTCGAACTGTGCCACCTGGCTGACTTCTGTTTCATCTTCCGGCAAAGCCTCTTCATATGCCGCATTGCCGACAAAATTAAGACCTGCCATTCCAAGGCCTTTTTCATTAACAGCATCATAATAAAGCGGATAACCTCCTGCAACAAATGCCATTCCGATCAAAGCATAATGGCTTTTTATCTTCCCGGCAAACCGGAAATCAAATTCGTAATTTCTTGGCGTTATCGTGATCTGTTCCCCATAGGAAAATTCATAATCAAGCGTTCTGCCCATATAAAAATCTTTTGTTTTGTAAGTTGCTGCTGTACACATATCGAACACCTCTTCTTTCTGCTATAATAGTCCTGCAAACAATCTCATAAACAACTGTCCGAGCCGTAAATATGCACTCCGTCCTGTGCGGTACTTTTCGGTCACTTCCCTGCATTCATTCATGGTTGCTCCCAGATCATCTCTTATATCCAAAACTGTCTGACTATCCGCCATAAAACAACCATTTTCAAAGTGGTGATAAAGCAATGCCATTCAGTTAAGCATCATTTTAGTGGTTTTCTGTCATAGAAAGCCACTGTTTTTATGCCTAAAAACTTTAAAAATATTACAAAAAACAGTTGACAAGTAAGCCAATATATGTTGCGTAAGCCTTGATTATAAACATATTTCAAGGAGGCTTATTATGGCTGATTTTTTCTTATCTAATTTAAAATCCACACTCGACAACTGCATCACAGAACTCGATGAAATTCACTCCATGTTCTGCCGTAATCCGGAAAGTGATTTTACCAGGAACCGCAAACTTTCTTTCCGCGAGTATATTCAGTTTATGCTCCAGATGCAGAGTAAATCCGTTTCAAATGCAGTAAACATATGCAGGGCATATCTCAAACACGATGGTAACGAAACAGAGTCCATGCTTCTCATACAAAAGTATCTGACACCTGTCAGGTACAATCGAAAATATCC
>URJU01000211.1 GCA_900548315.1 uncultured Coprococcus sp.
TTATCGTCGGCAGCGTCAGATGTGTATAAGAGACAGCATCAGTAGTCCCAACGAGTAACATAATGATATTAAGAAAAATGAATAACGTATATATGCAATCATGGGAGTACATTAATGAGAATAAGATTTTTAATGATTGCGTTAAAACTGGAAGTAACTTTTTATTGTATATTACAACAGATGATTATTGGGTAAATGGGTATGATAGCAATGAAATACTGAAATCATTATCAGAATCTTGTGATGTAAATATTACAAAAATCTGTGATTATGATTTTGGAATCTATTATCTTGTTGATCCGAAGATAAGTTCTGAGATATATTAGATGCGGATGATGTTAATTGAGCAAAGGGTAGCATCATAGGGGGCAGTAAATTCTGCCGCGCAAGAACATTAAGATCCTTCACACCCCCACCCACTCCATAAACTTCCTCATAGCTGTGCTCTGGTTCTTTACACCTGAGTAAGCGAACCCGACAGTTCTGCTCGGAATTGGGGTGTCAAGGGGCAGTTCTGTTATGACACCGGAGGCGAGCTGTTCGTGGGCGAATTCGCGCACCACGCTGGCAACGCCCATTCCTATGGCGGCGAAGTCGATGAGGAGATCCATATTGTTGATCTCAAGTATCTGGCTGCAGCTGATGCCCTGTGAGCGGAGGTATTCATCTACGTGGGTTCGGGTTACATTTGCCTCCTCAAGAACCATCAGGTTCGAATTTTCAAGGATATCTATAGTAGAGATGGCGGACGGATGTCTGTCATCTCTATTTTTGTCTGTGGAGTCCTTCATTCCAAGCAGAGGGATTATATTGCCCTTGATGTTGCCGCGCAGAGTATTTGTGAAATCTGTATATTCACTGTCTATTGTTCGCTCATAGTAGTTGCCAAGATATTCCGGACTTGCCACGAACACATCGTGTATTTCGCGGACAGGGGAGTAGACGATCCCCTTTGGGAGTTCAGTATTGCAGATGAGACCAATATCTATGTCTTCATTTTTCAGCAGCTTGATGGTGTTCACGGTGGAGTGGCAGTCTATGCTGAACTTGATATTTGGATTTTCCCGGATAAAATCCTTCAGATATGCAAGGAGAATATGTTTGCACAGAGAGGTGCTGACACCGATCCTTATATGTCCGATTCCGAGATCTTTGTAATTTTTCAGATTTTCTTCGCCCATATTCAGGGCATCAAATGCTCTGTCCACATATTCATAGAGAACCTGTCCTTCCTCGGTCAGGGCGACACCTCTAGAACTTCTGCTGAAAAGTGCAGTACCCAGTTCTGATTCCAGTTTTGATATAGATTTGCTTATGGCTGGCTGGCTTATGTACAGCTGGTTTGCAGCTTTGCTTATGTTGCCGGTTTTTGCCACCGTGTAAAATATGACATAGTTGTTGAGATTCGCTATCATGAGGATTCCTTTCTGTTCAATGTGAGGATGCAGCAGAGCGTATTATTTTCTGCCGTACATTTTTGAAACGTGATACAAATAGCTATAACTGTAAGTTATAAAGACTATTCTTTTTATATATTGTAATTATACCTTGATGAGTGATATTATCAAGAGTAAGTTTAAAGAATCAATGATAGGAGGACTATAAATATGGGTATGACCATGACTCAGAAGATATTAGCTGCTCATGCAGGACTGCCATCAGTTGAAGCAGGACAGCTTATCGAGGCAGATTTGGATTTAGTATTAGGAAATGACGTAACAACTCCAGTCGCAATTCACGAGATGGAGAAGTTCAACAAGAAGGAAGTATTTGACAAGAAGAAGATAGCTCTTGTCATGGATCATTTCACACCTAACAAGGATATCAAGAGTGCAGAGCACTGTAAGTGTGTAAGACAGTTCTCAGCGGCAAATGAGATCGAGAATTATTTTGACGTTGGAGCAATGGGTATCGAGCATGCTCTCCTTCCAGAGAAAGGACTTATCGTAGCAGGAGAGACATGTATCGGTGCAGACTCACATACATGTACATACGGAGCACTTGGTGCATTCTCAACAGGTGTCGGAAGTACAGATATGGCAGCAGGAATGGTGACAGGCAAGGCTTGGTTTAAGGTTCCGGCAGCCATCAAGTTCAACATCGTTGGAGAGAAGGCAAAGTGGATCAGCGGTAAGGATGTCATCCTTCACATCATTGGTATGATCGGTGTTGACGGAGCACTTTACAAATCTATGGAGTTCGTTGGCGAGGGTATCAAGAACCTTACCATGGACGACAGATTTACAATTGCAAATATGGCAATCGAGGCTGGAGCCAAGAATGGTATATTCCCTGTAGATGAGCTTACAGAGGAGTACATGAAGGAGCACAGCACAAAGTCATATACAAAGTATGAGGCAGACGAGGACGCTGTATATGATGCAGAGTACACCATCGATCTTTCACAGCTTAAGCCGACAGTTGCTTTCCCTCATCTCCCAGAGAACACCAGGACCATCGATGAGGTCGGTGACATCAAGATAGATCAGGTAGTCATAGGTTCATGTACAAATGGACGTATCTCAGATATGAGAATTGCAGCCGATATCATCAAGGGAAGAAAGGTTGCCGACGGTGTCAGAGTCATCGTCATCCCTGGAACCCAGGATATCTACCTTCAGTGTATTGAGGAAGGTCTCATGACTATATTTGTCAAGGCTGGAGCAGTGGTTTCAACTCCTACATGCGGACCATGTCTCGGAGGACATATGGGTGTTATGGCAGCAGGAGAGAGAGCTGTATCGACAACAAACCGTAACTTCGTAGGACGTATGGGTCACGTTGACTCAGAGGTATATCTTGCCAGCCCGGCTGTCGCAGCGGCATCAGCGATCACAGGTAAGATCAGCAGTCCTGATGAGCTTGGATTATAAAAAGAGATAAAGGAGATAGAGTATGAAAGCACATGGAACAGTACACAAATATGGTGACAATGTAGATACAGATGTAATCATCCCTGCAAGATATCTGAATTCATCAGATCCTGCAGAGCTTGCAAAGAGCTGTATGGAAGATATAGATAAGGATTTTGTTAAGCGTGTTAAGCCAGGTGACATCATGGTGGCAAGAAAGAACTTTGGCTGTGGATCTTCAAGAGAGCATGCGCCTATCGCTATCAAGGCATCAGGGATCAGCTGTGTAATCGCTGAGACATTTGCCAGGATCTTCTACAGAAATGCGATCAATATCGGACTTCCGATCATCGAGTGCCCTGAGGCAGCTGAGGCTATCCAGGCAGGCGACGATGTGGAGATCGATTTTGACAGCGGTATGATCTATGACAGAACTAGAGGGACAGAGTTCAAAGGACAGGCGTTCCCTCCGTTCATGCAGGAGATCATCAAGAGCGAGGGACTAATCAACTACATAAATAGCAAGAATTAGTATTATTCAGAGGGGAGATGATACAAATGAGATGCGTTAATTGTGGAACAGAGTTTGCTGACGGATCAGCACAGTGTCCTGTATGTGGAGCTGCGGCGTATATACAGCAGCCGTATGGCGGACAGTATCAGCAGAACGTGCAGCAGCAGTACGGCGGACAGTATCAGCAGAATATGCAGCAGCCGTATGGTGGACAGTATCAGCAGAATATGCAGCAGCCGTATGGCGGACAGTATCAGCAAAACGTGCAGCAGCAGTACGGCGGACAGTATCAGCAGAATATGCAGCAGCCGTATGGT
>URJU01000212.1 GCA_900548315.1 uncultured Coprococcus sp.
CAGATGTGTATAAGAGACAGGACAATATACACGCAAAACAATATGTACAAGCGGTAATGAAAGCGACCGATCTTCAGCGCTTACCTGCTGATGTGAAAGCCGCAGCGCCCTTATCGCGGCTGTAACATCATGCAGATGTAAGCCAGCTGAAGTGAGGGTAGCTGAATGTGCTTGTACATATGTTTTGCGTTATTTCTAAAATGTCAGTGCCGTCCGTCTATCTAAATTACTGTCTAACCTTAATGTGAACCTCACGGAGCTGCTGCTCTGTAACCTCGCCAGGTGCTCCACACATAAGATCCTGTGCATTTCCATTCATTGGGAATGGGATGACCTCTCTGATGTTCTCCTCATTTCTAAGGAGCATGATCATTCTGTCCACACCAGGAGCCATACCTGCATGAGGTGGTGCTCCGAACTGGAATGCATTGTAGAGTGCTCCGAACTTCTCCTTCAGATCATCCTCTGTGTATCCTGCGATCTCAAACGCCTTGACCATGATCTTCATGTCGTGGTTTCTTACAGCGCCTGATGAAAGCTCAATACCGTTGCAGACGATGTCGTACTGGTAAGCCAGGATATCAAGTGGGTCCTTCTCATTTAACGCCTCAAGTCCGCCCTGTGGCATTGAGAACGGATTGTGTGTGAAGATGATCTTCTTGCTCTCCTTGTCGTACTCGTACATTGGGAAGTCATTTATATAGCAGAAACGGAATGCGTTCTTCTCGTTGAGGTCAAGTCTGTTGCCAAGCTCAACTCTGATCTGTCCTGCAAATGACGCTGCAAGCTCAGGCGTATCTGCGATGAAGAATATAGTATCTCCAGCCGTAAGGCCTGCAAGCTCTGCGATCTCACCCTTCATATCATCAGGAATGAACTTGTCGATAGGTCCCTTGTATGACATATCATCAAGGATCTCCAGATATCCAAGACCGCCCATGCCGATGCTCTGTGCAAACTTGAGCATCTTCTCATGCTGTCCCTTTGAAAGCTTCTTGTGTACATTGATGGCACGCACTGTCTTGCCATGGAATGGCTTGAATGTACATCTCTGGAAGAAATCTGTGAGATCTATTATTCTGAGTGGGTTTCTGAGGTCAGGCTTATCTGTACCAAACTCAAGCATAGCCTGCTTGTAGCTGATGATAGGATATGGAGCCTGTGTAACCACTGCGCCCTCAGGTGCAAACTTCTCAAATGTTGCTGAGAGGACTTCCTCTCCAACCTTGAATACGTCCTCCTGTGTTGCAAAGCTCATCTCAAAGTCAAGCTGGTAGAACTCACCAGGTGAACGGTCTGCTCTTGCATCCTCATCTCTAAAACAAGGAGCTATCTGGAAGTACTTGTCAAATCCTGATACCATGAGGAGCTGCTTGTACTGCTGAGGTGCCTGTGGAAGTGCATAGAACTTGCCTTTGAACTTTCTTGATGGCACGATGTAATCTCTTGCGCCCTCAGGTGATGAAGCGCAGAGGATAGGTGTCTGGATCTCAAGGAATCCCATCTCAGTCATCTTCTGACGAAGGTAGCTGATGACCTGACTTCTGAATATCATGTTGTCCTTAACCTTCTTGTTCCTGAGGTCAAGATATCTGTACTTGAGTCTCACATCCTCACGTGTCTCCTTGGATGTCTGGATCTCAAATGGAATCTGCTTATATACCTTACCGAGTATCTCTACAGTCTTCGCCTCGAGCTCAATAGTACCTGTAGGGATCTTTGGGTTGTATGTCTCCTCATCTCTGTGCTCAACGATACCCTCGATGGATACACAGTCCTCCTTTGTTATTCCTTCAAGAAGTGATGTGTCTCTCATTACCACCTGGAGCACACCGTACATATCACGAAGATCGATGAATGATACTCCGCCATGGTCACGGATATTCTCTACCCATCCGGCAACTTTAAGTGTCTGTCCCACATTGCCCTCAGTGATCTCGTTCATTGTTCTGTTACGATAAATGTTCTCGATTGTCATCTGTTCTCTCCTTTTCTTAAATTTGCCTCTTATATTTCAGGATTCGGCACAAGCTCAGCCTCGCACAAATAGAAAAAGCTTATGTTCATCCTGAATCAGATGCACATATACATATGCAAATATTCAGGACGAACATAAGCTCTCTCAAATTCCCTGTTGGTTACTTGTCTGCTCTAATGTCCGCGGTACCACCTGACTTACTGTTATACGATCTTATAAATACATCATCGCACTCCAGTCCCTCTCAGTCACCTTTGCTCATGACCTCTCTGCGTATCGTGCAGCTACGGCTCCCCTACTCGACATATAACACGTATCCCGCTATGGGATATGTCTTTCAGCTTGCAGCTGGTAAAGTGTTATTCACATATATTCACTCCGTCGGATTTTCACCACCACCGACTCTCTGTGGGCGATAATCTATGCTACTTCTCTTCGTCATTGCCTTATATATGGCGTCAGCACATATCTGACGTCACATTATTATATTCTAGTAATTCGAGTTCTGTCAACTATATTTATGTATATTTCCACCATCATCCAACAACCTCAGCGCCGAACGGCATGAGCGCAAGCTTTGCTATCTTAAAGAACTGAAGTCCAAATGGGATTCCGACTATCGTTATGCAAAACAGCAGTCCCAGACAGGCGTTCTCTATCGCCATAGGTATACCGCAGCAGAGCAGCCATATGATATTCGCGATCAGCGAGCCAGCCCCACCTCCATACACGATCTCCTTTCCAAATGGGAAGAATGCAAGTCCTGCAAATTTAAAGCACTGCATCCCCATTGGAATTCCTATTATCGTTATACAGCACAGAACCCCATTGAATACCCACGAAAGTCCGCTCAATATTCCGCCACATAAAAACCATATACAATTTCCAAGACATCCCATGATATCATCTCCTATCTGCACAGTGCAGCCAGCACCCTGACTGCCGCCTCATACTCACCATTATCTCTCGTCTTCCGAATCTTCTTAAGAGCCCTCTCAGCTCCATCCACATCAACGAACAGCCTCGACCAGTAAGCCCACAGCTCTTTCATCTTGAACATCGTGTTGCCCCTGCCCACATCCGACTCACAATAATTATTGTACAGCTCATCATGGAATGTAAAGAATCTGTTCCAGTCATATGCCCTGCCAGTGGCAGTGCTCTTTATCCGCTCCGCAAGACAAGGGTCAGCGATCATTCCCCTTCCTATCATAACTTTCATTATATCAGGGTAATTACCGATGAGCCTCTCGTAATCCGCCGCACTGTTTATATCTCCGTTATAGCATACTGTATCTGTTCTTCCATACGCAGCCACACCTTCGGTAAACACTTCCATGTTTGGAGTATTCTTATAGAAGTCCGTCTGTACACGCGGATGTATTATAAGTTCGCTTACAGGATACTTCTTATATATATCTATTATATCCTCAAACTCCGCAGAACTGTCTCTTCCTATTCTGGTCTTTATAGACACATCCATCACACCAGCGTCAAACACTTCATACAAGAAATTGTCAAGTCTCTCTGTATCATACAGCAGACCTGAACCTTTATACTTCGTTACTACAGTCTTTGATGGACAACCAAGGTTGATGTTCACTTCATCATATCCAAGTTTCTTTAAAAACTTTGCCGCCTTCACAAATCCCTCACCGCTGTTGGT
>URJU01000213.1 GCA_900548315.1 uncultured Coprococcus sp.
TCAGATGTGTATAAGAGACAGATTATAGAGGAACTGTAAAGTAAGACTTTTATAAACTTTTGATAACATATAAATTTTTACCCTGACACAATTTACTAGAAAGGATTTATACACATATGAAATACTCAAAGGAAATATTCTACCAGGAATTTATAAGACGCGAAGATTCAACCAATAGAGCGCCCTATAACCCTGAACTTGAATTTTACTCAATAATACAAAATGGAGATACAGAACAGGTTAAAGAATTGTGTAAAGCCTCACCACTTAAGGATAAAAAAGGACTCGGCTTACTATCTGAAAAACCGGTCAACAACATAAGATATCATTTTGTCATAACAACAGCCCTTGTTGCAAGATACTGTATTGAAGGTGGTCTCGATGTGGCAACTGCTTACAATCTCAGTGATTTTTATATAAAAAAGTCAGATACAATGAAGTCTGTGGAGGATATATCTGAATTACATGCGTTCATGTGCATCGACTATGCAAAAAAAATGCGAAACCTTAAGAAAAATTCCATATGCTCCAAACCGGTCGCAGAATGCATAGACTACATATACGATCATCTGCATACTAGGATCACTGTTGAACTTCTGGCAAAACGTGTCAATCTCACCCCGTCATACCTGTCAAGGCTGTTCAAAAAAGAGACTGGAGATAATATCGGACATTATATAAAAATGCTAAAACTTGATACTGCAAGGAACATGCTCATGTACTCTGATTATAGCCCTGCCCAGATAGCACAGACTCTCGCATTTCCAAGTCAGAGTTATTTTACCGAACAGTTCAGATTACATACTGGTCTAACACCTGCGAACTATAGAAATATAAATTTCAGGCAAACCCCATTTCATAAAAACAATACTTAGTTCCTGAAATATACCACCTTGTTTTTCTAAGCGTAAACAAAAGGGATTACCTTGTGATAAAACACTTGATAATCCCTTTCAATATTCTATATCAGATTTAATTTAAAACTAATATATTTTTGGTCTGTTTAAAATTACTTTCCGGCATTTACTACCTTGCCAAAGTCAGCCTTGAGTGAAGCGCCGCCGATAAGACCACCGTCGATGTCAGGCTTTGCAAGGAGCTCAGCTGCGTTGCCAGCGTTCATAGAACCGCCGTACTGAATTCTTACTGCCTCAGCTGTATCTGTATCGTAGATCTCAGCGATGAGATCACGGATTCCTTTACATACTTCCTGTGCCTGATCTGATGTAGCTGTCTTACCTGTTCCGATAGCCCAGATTGGCTCGTAAGCGATAACCATAGACTTAACCTGATCTGCTGTTACGCCAGCGAGATCTGACTTGATCTGAAGACGAATCCAGTCCATAGTAACACCGAGCTCTCTCTGCTCAAGTGACTCACCACAGCAAAGAATAGGTGTGATACCAGCCTCAAATGCCTTCTTAACCTTCTTGTTGAGAAGAACATCATCCTCCTTGAAGTAATCACGACGCTCTGAATGTCCGATGATAACATACTTAACACCAGCATCTACAAGCATTGCTGCTGAGATCTCACCTGTGTAAGCTCCGCTCTCCTCGAAGTACATGTTCTCTGCACCTACAGCTACGTTTGTACCCTTTGTTGCCTCAACAACTGGCACGATATCGATAGCTGGCACACAGTATACTACATCTACGTCATCATTCTTTACTAAGTCCTTTAACAGGTTAACAAGCTCAACAGCCTCGCTAGGAGTCTTGTTCATCTTCCAGTTACCTGCAATAATCTTCTTTCTTGCCATTGCACTCTACCTCTTATATTGTATTTTTTTGATGAATGCCGGACATGTCAGAGACTCTTCCGGCATCCACCGTTATAATCTTTATATCTATACGATATATAAATTACTTGTCGTTAGCTGCTGCTACACCTGGAAGCTCCTTACCCTCAAGGAACTCAAGTGAAGCTCCTCCACCTGTTGAGATGTGGCTCATCTTTGAACCGTAACCAAGCTGGTTAACAGCTGCTGCTGAATCTCCACCACCGATGATAGTTGTAGCGTCTGTGTCAGCAAGTGCTGCTGCAACTGCCTTTGTACCAGCTGCAAGTACAGGGTTCTCGAATACACCCATAGGTCCATTCCAAACAACTGTCTTAGCTGTCTTAACTGCGTCTGAGTAAAGCTTGATAGTCTTAGGTCCGATATCACAGCCTTCCTTGTCTGCAGGCATCTTGTCAGCGTCAAATATCTCTGTCTTGATGCTTGGATCGTCGATAGGGTTAGGGAAATCCTCGATCATAACTGTATCAACTGGGAGAAGAAGCTTCTTGCCAAGGCTCTCTGCCTTTGCCATCATCTCCTTACAGTAATCGATCTTAGAATCATCTACAAGTGACTTACCGATCTCATATCCCTTAGCCTTAAGGAATGTGTAAGCCATACCACCACCGATGATAAGTGTATCACACTTCTCAAGAAGGTTTGAAATAACATTGAGCTTGTCAGCAACCTTAGCACCACCGAGAATAGCTACAAATGGTCTAACTGGGTTCTCTACTGCATTGCCAAGGAAGTCGATCTCCTTCTGCATTAAGTAACCAACTACTGCTGTGTCAACAAGTCCAGCAACACCAACGTTTGAGCAGTGAGCTCTGTGAGCTGTTCCGAATGCATCATTTACAAATACATCACAGATGCTTGCAAGATCCTTAGAGAAAGCCTCTCCGTTCTTTGTCTCCTCAGCTCTGAAACGAGTATTCTCAAGAAGGATAACCTCTCCGTCCTTCATAGCGTCAACTGCAGCCTTAACTGTATCGTCAACAACCTCAAGGCTTGGTACGAACTTAACTTCCTGTCCGAGGAGCTCTGTAAGTCTCTTAGCAACCGGTGCAAGAGTCTTAGTCTGCTTGTCCTCCTCTGTCTTAACCTTTCCAAGGTGTGAACAAAGGATAACCTTTCCACCATCAGCGATAAGCTTCTTGATAGTAGGAAGAGCTGCAACGAGTCTGTTCTCGTCTGTGATCTCTCCGTTCTTTAATGGTACATTGAAGTCGCATCTGCAAAGCACGCGCTTGCCCTTAACATTGATATCATCTACTGATTTCTTGTTTAATGACATTTCTAATTCCTCCTAAATAATGTTATAGAACAGAAAACTATAAGTTGTCCTCTGCCCAGCTACCTACCCGCTCTTATGCGGGAACATAGAAACGCATAATTGCTTCCTACGAAGAAAAAAGGGCCCGGTCCTTGGAGACCGGACCCTCTATTAGGTCTAATAAATACTTTTAAATGAGCTTACATTATAAAAGCTAATTATAGCTTGAAATAACTTATGCTAACTCTGCGAAGTACTTGATTGTTCTAACCATCTGGCTTGTGTATGAGTTCTCATTGTCATACCATGAAACAACCTGAACCTCATATAAATCATCAGCGATCTTTGATACCATTGTCTGAGTTGAATCAAATAATGAACCATATCTCATACCGATAACATCTGATGAAACGATTGGATCTGTGTTGTAACCGAATGACTCTGAAGCAGCAGCCTTCATTGCAGCGTTGATTCCATCAACTGTTACATCAGCACCCTTAACAACTGCTGTAAGGATTGTTGTTGCTGTCTCTTATACACATCTCCGAGCCCACGAGACGCGTAGTAATCTCGT
>URJU01000214.1 GCA_900548315.1 uncultured Coprococcus sp.
GTCTCGTGGGCTCGGAGATGTGTATAAGAGACAGCACATAAACTGCTGAATAAAAAATGGCTTAATGCATGTCTTCTCCTTGGAATCGTACTCCTTGTAGCGGTGGCATCATGTAACCCAATGTTTAAAAACGGAGCACTTGATATGCTCATGTCGTCAAAGTTCGACGCTGCGATGACACAGCAGAATAAATATCCAAGTACAATAGGAAGAGAAGGTTCCTGTGCGGTGGATGAGTTTCCAGACTCGGAGTCAGTGCTGAAAAGGATAGCGAAGTATGAGGATATGTGGAAGTATTACCTTGAGGTAGATACTGTGGAGGAGCAGATAAGTCTGAGCCTTGAGGCTGGTTACACACAGAGCAACCTGGGTCACAGGACAAACTTTAATATGGTGTATATGCCAAAACTGGAGGATCACATCAATATAACATACGGTGTGAGCCTTGAGGATGCCAAGACGGAGAGTGGGGTTTATCCATGTCTCATATCACAGAGATATCTTGACGAGTACAATCTGGTTGTGGGAGAGACGTTTACCATCGATACAGGACTTGGAGACGTGAAGGATGCAAGCGGCAATCCTATGAAGTACCAGATAGTCGGAGTATTTGAGGAGAAGGATTATTCAGATTATTTCTGGTACGACCAGCTGGCTGATCTGGACAGACAGGTATACGTGAAACAGAGTGATTTTGATGAGATGATCTCGAAGTATAATTTCCTCACAATATATTACAGTGTACATGATATGCTGGATTACTCCCAGATAACACATGCCAATGCATCAGACACACTTTATTATCTGAAGTCGTTTGAGTCATCAGACAAGAGCTTTACACAAAACTTCACAGAAGTGCTTATCGATTACAGAGGCGATGCCAAGACCATAGGTATAATCATATGGGTTTTGGAACTTCCTATACTTGTACTGCTTCTTGCATTCATTTATATGGTGTCAAGCCAGATACTTGAGATGGAGGATGGAGAGATCGCCATGTTAAAAAGCCGAGGTACGAGTACAAGACAGGTTCTTGGAATATATCTTGGACAGTCGGCGATACTTTCGTTAATAGCGATAATAATAGGAATACCTGTGGGTTATCTTCTCTGCAAGATGGCTGCGAGTACGAGTTCATTCCTGAAATTTGAGTTTAAGGATACACATTTTTATGGAATAGATCCATGGATGATGGTTTACAGTCTGGCGGCTGCACTCATAGCAATACTGTTTGTGACACTTCCGGTTCTCAAATATGCAAAGAACTCGATAGTGGAGCAGAAGAGCAGAACCGGAAAGGTAAACTACAAGCCGTTCTGGGAGAAATTTTTCGTGGATGTGATACTTGTGTTACTGTCTGTCTATCTGTTATACAATTACAACAAGCAGAAGACCACGATAGCACTTGATATACTCTCAGGCAAGAGACCTGACCCAATCATATTCCTGAATTCATCACTGTTTATATTTGCGGTTGGACTTCTTGTACTCAGACTTATCAAATACCTGATAAGACTTATATACAAAATCGGTAAGAAGAGATGGTCACCTGCAGTGTATGCATCATTCCTTCAGATCACAAGAACTGTAAAAAAACAGGGATTTATATCCGTGTTCCTCGTAATGACGATCGCGATGGGAATGTTCAACTCAAATATGGCGCGAACGATAAATGACAATAAGACAAAGCGTATAAATTATAACCTTGGAACTGACCTGGTGGTTCAGGAGCAGTGGACCAGGGGAATGTACATAGACAAGAGCAAAAAGACTCACTGGTATTATACAGAGGGAGATTTTGAGAGATATACAAAGCTTGAGGGGTCTGTGTGCGACAAGGTGACAAGGGTCATATATGATGATGATGCGGTGATCAAGGCAGGCGGAGAGGAGCTTGCGGGCAGTGTCCTTATGGGAATAAACACAAAAGAATTTGGTGAGACTGCGAAACTCCAGAGCGGTCTGAACAAGGAGCACTGGTTCAATTACCTGAATGATCTTGCAGAGGTGTCAAATGGTGTCATCATTTCATCCAACCTTGCAAAGAAGTACAATATCAAAGTTGGAGACTCGATAAACTATGCAAGATACAGTCCTATAAAGGGCAAGGAGAAGGAGGAGATAGCATCACCTAGCGGAACGGTATGTGCGATAGTGGATGCATTCCCTGGATTCCAGCAGTATGTGTACCAGAAGAATTCTGACGGTGAGATGGAGGAAGTTGAGAGATATCTTGTTGTGGCAAATTATGCGTATGTTGTCAGTGCTTTCAGTCAGACCCCATATCAGGTATGGATGAGACTCGCGGATGGCAAGAGTTACAAGGATGTACTCAGTGCGCTTGACGCGGAGGACATAAACATAGTTCAGTATGACAGCCTTGATAAGGATATTCAGGAGATGCAGGAGTCACCACTTGTCCTTATCACAAATGGTCTGTTCTCATTGTCATTTATAATAGCGATAATACTCTGTATGGTTGGATTCCTCATATACTGGATAACATCCATAAAACAGAGAGAGCTTTTGTTTGGTATATACAGAGCCATGGGTATGAGTATGCATGAGATCAATAAGATGTTGATAAATGAGCAGATATTCAGCTCGGTACTCGCCAGCCTTGCGGGATACGGAGTTGGTGCTGCAGCCACGATATTATTTGTAAAACTTGTGGCTATAGTATATCTGCCGGAGGCACACAACATAGCTATATCAATAGCTGTAGATCCATATGATCTGATAAAGCTTACAGCAGTTGTAGTACTCATGTTCATCATATGTTTTGTCGTAATAAGAACTATATTGAAGAAGATGAATATCACACAGGCACTTAAACTTGGGGAGGATTAATCTATGAGTGAAAATGAAATGAACACAGAATATATATTTGATCCTTCTGCAGGCGATATGCAGGCGGATGTGACGACTGATGACATAATGATAGAGGCAAGGGGCATAAAGAGGTGTTTCAGACTCGGCAGTGGTGAGGACTTTTATGCTCTCAAAGGTATTGATATGGTTGTGCCAACCGGAAAACTCACTATCTTAAAGGGGCGTTCCGGTTCAGGTAAGACCACACTTTTGAATATACTGAGTGCGCTGGATGATCCAACAGAGGGTGAGGTCATCGTTGGAGAGCATGTATACAGTCAGATGAACGAGAAGGAAAAAGAGAAACTCAGAAGATATAATATCGGATTTGTATTTCAGTCGGTGGCACTTATCCCGATCATGAGCGCATATGAGAACGTTGATTTTGGACTTAGGCTTGCAGAGTATAATGGCAACAGAGATGCCAGAATCAGGGAGGTACTTGATCTCGTAGGGCTATCATCCAGAATGACACATTTCCCCAATCAGATGTCAGGTGGTGAGCAGCAGAGAGTTGCGATCGCAAGGGCAGTGGCACACAAGCCGAAGGTCATATTTGCGGATGAGCCAACAGGAGCTCTGGATACAGCGTCAGGACTTGCAGTCATGAAACTGTTCCAGGAGCTGGTGTACAAGGAAGGGATAACGATAGTTATGACTACCCACGACCCAAAACTTATGGAACTCGGAGATGTGGTACTGTCTCTTATACACATCTCCGAGCCCACGAGACGCGTAGTAATCTCGTA
>URJU01000215.1 GCA_900548315.1 uncultured Coprococcus sp.
GAGATTACTACGCGTCTCGTGGGCTCGGAGATGTGTATAAGAGACAGATATTATGGAGGCAGTTATGATTAAGGTAGGAATTATCGGATCAACAGGATACGCAGGACAGGAGATAGTAAGAATCCTTCTTGGACATAAGGAAGCGGAGATCGTATGGTACGGTTCAAGAAGCTTTATTGATCAGAAATATTATCAGGTATACGGCAATATGTTCCAGATCGTGGACGCAAAGTGTATGGATGACAACATGGAGGAGCTTGCATCAAAAGTAGACGTCATATTTACAGCTACACCACAGGGACTTTGCGGATCACTGGTGAATGAGGAGATTCTGTCAAAGGTGAAGATCATAGATCTCAGTGCAGATTTCAGAATAAAGGATGTCGCTACTTATGAGAAGTGGTACAAGATAGAGCACAAGAGCCCACAGTTTATTGACGAGGCTGTGTATGGTCTCTGTGAGATCAACAGGGAGGATATAAAGAAGTGCAGACTTCTTGCAAATCCGGGATGCTATACAACGTGTTCCATCCTTTCACTCTATCCACTGGTTAAGGAAGGTCTGGTTGACGCCAACTCCATCATTGTTGACGCCAAGTCCGGAACATCAGGTGCAGGAAGAGGCGCGAAGATCGCAAATCTCTACTGTGAGGTCAATGAGAGCATAAAGGCTTATGGTGTTACGACACACAGACATACCCCTGAGATAGAGGAGCAGCTTGGATATGCAAATGGCAGTCCGATAGTTATCAACTTCACTCCACACCTTGTTCCTATGAACAGAGGAATACTTGTGACAGCATATGCCAACCTCAAGGAGAAGGTTGATTACGATACAGTGAGAGCCGCATACGATAAGTACTATGCAAATGAGAGATTTATCAGGGTTCTCGACAAGGATGTATGTCCTGAGACCAGATGGGTTGAGGGCAGCAATTATGTGGATGTCAACTTCAAGATAGATGAGAGAACAAACAGAGTAATCGCCATGGGCGCACTTGACAATCTTGTAAAGGGCGCTGCAGGTCAGGCGGTACAGAATATGAACATCATGTTTGGATTTGACGAGGCAGAGGGTCTTCGTATGGCTCCTGTATTCCCATAAAAACGAATAGTAAGAAGATACACTTGGAAATAAGGTGGTAGGATGAAGATAATTCCGGGAGGCGTGACAGCCCCTGCTGGATTTCGGGCAGCGGGACTACATGTTGGGATAAGAAGAAATAAACTGAAAAAAGACATGGCACTTCTGGTGAGTGATATTCCTGCACATGTAGCGGGAGCATTTACACAGAACATGGTTCAGGCAGCACCGGTCATATACGACAGGCGGCTTTGCCAGAATGTGGGAATGTGTCAGGCACTGGTGGTAAACAGCGGTGTGGCAAATACCTGTACCGGCGAGCAGGGAATCCATGATGCTGAGGCCATGGCGGTGCATGTGGGTAAGAGCCTTGGCATAGATTCGGCCATGGTTGCGGTGGCTTCCACCGGAGTCATAGGAATGAGACTTCCTATGGATGTCATACAGAGAGGCATAGATATGCTGGTGCCGGAACTCTCATACTCGATAGATGCCGGAGTTGATGCGGCTGAGGCGATAAAGACGACGGATATCTATAAGAAAGAGATAGCCGTAACTTTAGAGATCAAAGGGCAGCAGGTCACCATAGGAGGTATGTGCAAGGGATCCGGAATGATAAATCCGAACCTCGGAACCGTACTCAGTTTCATCACGACAGATCTGAATATCAGCTCAGAGCTGCTTGACAAGGTGCTGAAGTCAGATGTGGTCGATACATACAATATGGTGTCTGTGGATGGAGACATGTCTACAAATGACACTGTAATGATATTTGCAAATGGTATGGCGGGTAACGAGGAGCTGCTGGAGACCGATGACGATTTTGAGGCTTTTGTTGAGGCTATAAGATATATCAACAGAGCATTTGTCAGGGCGATAGCATCAGACGGCGAAGGCGCTACCAAGATGTTTCAGGTGGACGTGTCGGGTATGCCTGATAAGGATACGGCAAGGCATCTGGCAAAGGCGATAGTCGCCTCGAATCTTGTAAAGTGTGCCATGTATGGTGCCGATGCCAACTGGGGCAGGATAGTATGCGCCATGGGGCAGAGCGGAGTGAAATTCGACCCATACAGGGTAGATATAGAGATATCCAGTGTGGCAGGACATCTGGAGATCGTAAAGCATGGAGTGACGACGGATTATGATGAGAAAGAAGCCAGTCACATACTCTCAGAGAAACAGATAAAGCTCAAGGCACATATGAATATGGGTGATGAGACGGCCACAGCCTGGGGGTGTGATCTCACATATGATTATATTAAGATAAATGCGGATTATAGAAAATAGACTGTAGTCAATAAATAAGATATAACATAGAAGAAAGAAGGACAGAGAAATGGTTATAGGTGATTACACAGTAGATCAGGTAATTGAGAAGGCACAGACACTGATAGAAGCTATGCCGTATATCAAGAAATTCCAGGGCAAGACAGTGGTTGTCAAGTACGGCGGAAGCGCCATGCTTGACGAGAATCTCAAATACAATGTCATAAAGGACGTTGCCATGCTGAAACTTGTCGGCATGAAGCCGGTCATCGTACACGGCGGCGGCAAGGAGATCAGCAAATGGGTAGAGAAGGTCGGCAAGGAGGCAGAATTTATAAATGGTCTCCGTGTGACAGATGCAGAGACGATGGAGATCGCAGAGATGGTTCTAGGCAAAGTCAACAAGAGCCTTGTAAGTCTCATGCAGAAGATCGGACTTAAGGCAGTTGGAATCAGCGGCAAGGATGGCGGTATGTTCACAGTTAAGAAGAAGTTCCCTGGCGGCAAGGATATAGGTTATGTGGGAGAGATAACAAAGGTTGATACATCACTGCTCACATCGCTCATCGAGGACGATTTCATTCCTGTTATCGCACCTATAGGCGTTGATGAGAATTATGAGGATTACAACATAAATGCGGACGACGCTGCATGTGCAGTTGCCACAGCTCTTGAGGCGGAGAAACTTGTATTCCTGACAGATATAGAAGGTGTATTCATAGATCCAACAGACAAGTCAACACTTATCTCCGAGATGGATATACATGAGGCGAAGGAGATCATTGAGAAGGGCGTTGTAGGCGGAGGTATGCTTCCAAAGCTTAACAACTGTATCTCAGCTATGGAGAATGGAGTTTCAAGAGTCCATATCCTTGATGGACGCCTCCAGCACTGCCTGCTTCTTGAGTTCTTCACTCAGAAAGGTATAGGAACAGCAATACTTAAGGAGCCATTGTTCTAAGAGAAAATAGTGTCAGTTCACATTAAATAAAACAGTATACATCATCATATGGAATCTGCTATTTGGGAGAAACAGGTATCGGTGATAGTATGCTGTTTTATTTTTGCAGATTATTAAAAGAAATGTCCAGGGAATATTGCATATTTGGTCAGTTTGTGTGATGCATTTGGAGTATTGTAAAAAGTATCAATGAACATAAGATAAATAGGCTCTTTTGTGAAAAAAGTAACAAAAATGAAATAAAATAGAAATATATTGTTGTAAAATATAAAATGATTAGATACAATAAATCTGTGTAATTC
>URJU01000216.1 GCA_900548315.1 uncultured Coprococcus sp.
ATACAACAAGATATCTTTCAAATGATGAGGAGATATATTTTTTATTTATATTATAGAATAAGAGGAGAGAAGAATTATGACATTTGATATAAACATAAAACAGCTTGACGATAAAGCAATCATACCAACTTACGGTTCAGAGTATGCAGCAGGAGCTGATCTGTACGCATGCCTTGACAGCGCGGTGCAGATAGCACCGGGACAGACGGTGCTTGTACACACCGGAATTGCAATGGAGATACCTGTGGGATATGTGGGACTTGTGTATGCGAGAAGCGGACTGGCATCTAAGAAAGGACTGGCTCCAGCCAACAAAGTGGGTGTGATAGATGCTGATTACAGAGGAGAGATCATGGTGGCTCTCCATAATCATGGAACACAGGCTCAGTCGGTGGAGCCGGGAGAGAGGATTGCCCAGCTGGTAATTGCGCCATATATAACGGGGGTATTTCATCAGGTGGATGAACTTTCTGACACAGTACGCGGTGAGGGCGGATTTGGATCAACCGGCAGGAAATAGAACTTAGTCTATGGGTAAAGCCGGTGTTAATTTCCTTGAAAGTATTTACCCTTTTCGTTCCATAATATCGTTGTGCCGGATCTGAGAGATGCCGGCACATCGATTATGCGCTGATTTCTGGATCCCTTGAATCTGAGAGAGAGATCCTTTTGGTCTTCCATGAATTCTCCGTCTATGAGTACATCTATATATGAAAGCAGTTCTCTTGTGTATTCCCATTCGTTGCACATTCGATCAAGAAGATCGGTCTCAAATGTATATCCTGTGTAGCACCATATTGTTTTGTCGGGATATGTCTCCTTGAATCTGCGCGCCAGTGGCAGCAGTCCCTGCTGATTTACGTATTCCATCGGTTCACCGCCCAGGAGGGATAATCCGGCAATATAGGCCTCCTTGCAGCTGTCAATTATGTGATCGATCTCAACATCAGTAAAAGGCTTTCCGTACCCGAAGTCCCATGTGTCGGAATTAAAACAGCCCTTGCAGTGGTGAGTGCAGCCAGATACAAATACTGATACACGAACACCGGTGCCGTTGGCAACATCGAATTGTTTAATGTCTGCGTAATTCATAAAATCCCCTATCTCCGCTGGTTGCAGCGGTATAAATAATAAAAACCCGTAACACAAAAGTATGGCCTGCGTTGCCCTCTACGACATGCAGACCATACAATTGAAATTATTAATGCACTTAGTTAAAACGGATAAAACTGTTAATGTTATAACTGATATATAGATATCAGAACTACTTGCATATTTCTATAATATACCAGCTTGTCCGATATATCAAGAGGTTTTACCAGCTTTCTGCGTAAATTTTAAAGTTTACAGGTGAAGAACTCTTGCTTTGATCTCCTTGGTCTTGCCCACGTTCCAGAAGTTCTCACCGAGATAACCACATGTTCTTCTGGTCACGTTCATCTTGTTGTGGTCTTTGTTGCCGCATTGAGGACATTCCCATTCGCCGTCATCGTTTATGATTATCTCACCGTCATATCCACATACATGGCAATAATCAGACTTGGTGTTGAACTCAGCATACTGTATGTTGTCATATATGTATCTTACGACCTCTGCCAGGGCATCCAGATTGTTTCTCATGTTAGGTATCTCTACATATGAGATAGCCCCTCCTGAAGATATGGTCTGGAACTGGCTCTCAAATCTGAACTTACTGAATGCATCGATCTTCTCACGTACATCTACATGGTATGAGTTGGTGTAGTATCCCTTGTCTGTCACATCCTCTATAGTTCCGAAACGCTCTTTATCTATACGTGCAAATCTGTAACACAGGCTCTCGGCCGGAGTGCCGTAGAGACCAAATCCAAGACCAGTGTCGGCCTTCCATTTGTCACACGCTGCGCGGAGTCTATGCATCAGTTTCAGTGCAAATTCTTCTCCAACCGGGTCGGTGTGGCTCACACCACGCATGAGCTTGGTAGTCTCATACACTCCAATATAGCCCAGAGATATGGTTGAATATCCATTGTGGAGAAGAGGATCAATGACCTCTCCCTTTTTGAGTCTTGCAATGGCACCGTACTGCCAATGTACAGGGCTGACATCAGAAGTTACTCCCTCTAAGGCTCTGTGGCGGCACATCAGTGCATCGTAACAGAGCTGAAGGCGCTCGTCCAGAAGACTCCAGAACTTGTCATCGTCACCCTTGGCAAGTATTGCAACCTGTGGAAGGTTGATGCTGACAACGCCCTGATTGAAACGACCTTCCCATTTATATTCACCGTTCTCGTCCTTCCATGGGGATAGGAATGAACGGCATCCCATGCATGAGAATACGTTGCCTTCATAATTTTCACGCATCTTCTTGGCTGATATGTAATCAGGATACATTCTTTTGGCAGAACACTTGATGGCAAGCTCGGTTATGTAATCATATTCACCGCCCTTGAGACAATTGTGTTCATCGAGAACATATATAAGCTTAGGGAATGCAGGGGTGACGTATACGCCGGCCTCATTCTTGATTCCCTCAAGTCTCTGTCTCAGGATCTCCTCTATGATCATGGCGTTCTCTTTGATGTACTCATCGTCCTGTCTGAGGTTGAGGAAGAGAGTGACAAATGGAGACTGACCATTGGTAGTCATGAGAGTGTTGATCTGATACTGTATGGTCTGAACACCTGACTTGAGCTCATCCTTGAGCCTCTCTGTGATGAGCTTTTCAAGTGTGTCATGGTCTATCTTATCCCCGAACTCCTCTGTGTATCTTTTCTTATATTTGTTGTAGCTCTTTCTGAGGTATTTTCCCAAGTGACGGACGTCAACTGACTGACCACCGTACTGGCTTGATGCAACGGATGCGATGATCTGGGTCACAATGGTACATGCGACCTGAAAACTCTTTGGACTCTCGATGAGCTTTCCGTTCATGACAGTTCCGTTGTCGAGCATATCTCCTATGTTGATGAGACAGCAGTTGAAAATCGGCTGTAGGAAGTAATCCGCGTCATGAAAATGAATAGCACCTTCCTCGTGTGCCTTTGATATCTTCTCCGGAAGCAACATTCTCTTTGTAAGATCCTTTGAAACCTCACCTGCGATAAGATCTCTCTGAGTTGATGCAACTGTTGCATTTTTGTTGGAGTTCTCCTCCATGACATCCTTGTTCCTGTTCTGTATAAGACTCAGGATAGAATCATCTGTTGTGTTTGCCTTTCTAATGAGCTCCCTGCTGTATCTATATATAATGTAGGTTTTGGCGAGTACAAACTTTCCGTCTGCCATGATGCCTTGCTCGATGATATCCTGGATATCTTCGACTAACATTCTCTTTCTGTTCTTGGTTTCGATGCTGCCCACGATCTCCTCAATCTTCTCATCGGAAATTTTTTCGCAAGGCTCAACCTCTGAATTGGCTTTTTGAATAGCTAAGATTATCTTGCTGCGGTCGTAATTTACTGCCCGACCATCTCTTTTGATTACTAACATTTCCCAATCTCCCTGTGTGTAGTGTGAATTACGTGCCCCAAAGCACAACCCTAAATATAGTATATGGTGAATGCATGACACACAATATATTGTACCTGTCTCTTATACACATCTCCGAGCCCACGAGACGCGTAGTAATCTCGT
>URJU01000217.1 GCA_900548315.1 uncultured Coprococcus sp.
ACGAGATTACTACGCGTCTCGTGGGCTCGGAGATGTGTATAAGAGACAGCTTGTACTAAAAAAGGGTACAAAGTTTCAGGTGAAACCTAGAGTTGTAGTTACAGGTAAGATCAGTAAAAAAGTAACATATGTATCATCAAATAAGAAGATAGTTACAGTAGACAACAAGGGTGTTGTCAAAGCGGTAAAATCAGGAAAAGCGGTTGTAGCAGTAAAGAGTGTTGCAAACCCAAGGGTAATGTACAAGTTTAATGTTTATGTTGGGGTTCCTACGAAGACTGTTACATTGTCTGCAAAGGCTGTAAATATGTTTAAGGGAACTAGCAGGACGTTAAGAGTTGCCGTTGCTCCAAAGAATGCCACCTATAAGGGTATTCAGTGGTCATCATCAGATAAAAGAATAGCAACAGTTTCCTCGAAAGGTGTTGTAAAAGCAGTTAAGGTTGGAACAGTATATATAACTGCGAAGGCTATGGATGGAAGTGGTAAATATGCAAGATGTAAGATTACAGTAAAACAGCCAGTTACTTCTATCAAGCTTTCAGCGGCAACACTCACTATCACAGAGGGAAACAGTAAAACTCTTACAGCTACTGTCGCTCCTGCGTCGGCAACCAGCAAGACGTTAAGTTGGACATCGAGCAATAAAAAGGTTGCAACGGTTTCAACAAAAGGCGTTGTGAAGGCTATAGCACCAGGTACAGCTACAGTTACAGCGAAAGCTGCGGACGGTTCAGGAAAGAAAGCAACATGTAAAGTGACTGTAAAAAAGAAGGTGACAGTAGAAAATAGATATGAGTCGCAGGGGTACAAACTCTTGTGGCATGATGAGTTTAACGGAACAGAGCTCAACCGTGATATTTGGAATGTTGAACTCCATGAGCCTGGCTGGGTTAATAATGAGCTTCAGGCATATGTTGATTCTGAAGATAATATAAAGGTTAAGAATGGCACACTTATTATAAGCTCGAAGAAAAAAGTAAATGAGGATGGTTCCATATCATATACATCAGGAAGAGTAAACACACAGAATAAGCAGGATTTCAAGTATGGCAGAGTACAGTTCAGAGCAAAGGTTCCTACAGGTAAGGGCTATCTTCCTGCAGCATGGATGATGCCTACAAATGAGAGTCTGTATGGACAGTGGCCTAGATGTGGTGAGATAGATGTGATGGAGGTTCTTGGAGACAATACATATACAACCTATGGAACGATTCACTATGGCAATCCACATTCAGAGTCACAGGGAAAATATACACTTTCAAATGGAAAGTCATTTGCGGACAGCTATCATGTATTTACATGCGACTGGGAGCCTGGAAAAATTACATGGTATGTAGATGGAGTTAAGATGCATGAGGAAAGTGACTGGTATTCAACGACAGCAGGAAAGGGAACTGTTACATATCCTGCACCGTTTGATCAGCCATTCTACGTAATACTCAATCTTGCAGTTGGTGGCAACTGGCCTGGAAATCCTGACGCAGATGCAGATTATATCAACAGTGAAAGTCTGTATGTTGATTATGTAAGGGTATACCAGAAGGATTCTTATGATGAAAATGTGACAAAGCCAGAGCGTGAAGTTATAATTCGTGATCCTGACGAAAACGGAAACTATGTAATAAATGGTGATTTTAGCGAGACCGAGGATCTGGGAGACGCAGAAAACTGGATTTTTATGGCGCAGAATGGCGGTGAAGGAACAGCGGTCATCGAGAACAATACAATCAACATAAATACAATTGATGCAGGAACGGTTGATTACAGCATACAGCTGGTACAGCCTGATATTCCTGTAGAAAAAGGTGCCACATACAAGCTTTCATTTGATGCGTGGGCGGATGAGGCGAGAACAGGCATAATTGATGTCTCAGCGCCAACCAGATCATGGGGAAGATATCTTAAGGATACAAAATTTGATATGACAACAGAGAAACAGACATTTGAGTATGAGTATACGATGACTGATTCATCTGATGACAAGGGAAGAATAGAATTCAACTTCGGCAATCAGGGAAGCGTGGCTGGTGTACATATTGCAAATGTAAAGCTGGTAAAGACAAATCAGACTGAGATAGTTGACAAGAAGACGATCCTCGCTGATGGAAATCTTGTTTACAATGGAGAATTTCAGGAAGGAGCAGGAAGACTTGGATATTGGACAGTCAGCAACAATTGCGGTGCTGAGTATAAGGTGACAGGTCTGTCTGACGGAAGAAGATTTTCATACAAGTCATTGGATGAGAGTGTAGATGGCAGTTTTGTATTATCACAGGATGAGCTTGCGTATTCCCCAAATACAAAGTATGTACTTAAATTTGACGCTGAGACTGCAACTGAGGGAAAGAATATAATTATCACTACAGGAGATTCAAAGTTTACTGTAACTCTGGATAAAGGAATTAAGAATTATGTTTACAAGTTTGAGACCGGAGAAGAAGTGACTGACAGTTCAATCAGCATTGATTTTGGTAACAGCGGAGAAGTTCTGTTAGACAATGTGAAGATAATGCAGGATGCACTTCTTCTCAATGGAGATTTTTCAGCAGATTTTGCTGGATATGATGTGTATATAGACAGCAGTGCGGACGCAGAGGCTGTTGTGGACAGCCAGAAGGAGGACAATGCCGCTGACTTCACAATAAAGAATTCAGGTGACCAAAGCTGGAAGATACAGCTCAAGCAGAATAATATCAAGCTTGAGAAAGGTCAGTGGTACAAGCTTTCATTTGATATAAAGAGCTCTGTGTCGAGAACTGTTCAGTACGCGATACAGAGGGATGGAAGCACGCATAAGGATAGTACAGGTGCAGAGGACTGGACACCGTATGTTCAGGAGACAGTAAAGCTTGATGCATACGATCAGGCTGATCAGAAATATGCGACTGTTTCAAACACATTCCAGATGGCCTGTGACACAGACGAAGAGAGTATTTTCAATATTGCACTTGGCGCAGGCGGAGAAAATGGTTCGGCAATTACTGATCAGCATAGAATCTGTATTGACAATATTGTCCTTGAAAAGACTTCAGCTCCAGAGATAGATGTGCCTGCAGGCAAGAATCTTATCACAAATTCAGAATTTGAGATGAGTGAGGATGGTAGCCTTGCTGGTTGGGAAAATGCAGTAACTGCTCCTGGAGATGCCACATTTGAGGCTGGAGATGGAAAGATCACATACAGTATTGCAAACGTGGGTGAGGCAGACTGGAACATCCAGCTTAAGCAGATGGGATTATCCCTTGAGCAGGGCGAGTCATATACGCTTAAATGTACATTGGTTTCTGATGTTGATAGAGTTGTGAAGGTTGCTGTAATGACTCCTTCAGCTGGATATGCATGGCATGGCGGTGAAGATGTGGTTCTTACAGCGGGTGAGGCTAAGGACATAACACTCACGATCACACCTAAGGAAGAAGTTTTCACAGATGGTATCACTGTTGATACAGGTGCCGGATTATTCTTCTCAATGGGATATGTTGAAGGATACACACTTGGAGAACATACAGTTTCTATATCAAATGTATCATTCATAAAAAATTAATTTAGACCCCTAAAAATAACCTATATACC
>URJU01000218.1 GCA_900548315.1 uncultured Coprococcus sp.
GTCTTGTACTTGGTGAGTGAACGCTGATTGAATATACATATGAGCAGAGAATTCACTATGGAACCGAAAACCAAAGCGTACAGCGCCCAATCCGTACAATACAGCATGATCACGAGGACAACCACATGTATCACCAGCGCAAGCGTGGCATTGATAACCGGTGCCATCACCTTGCCCATCGCCTGAAGGACGCTGTTTGTGACTGTTGACTGCGCAAAAAACACAATGGATATAAATCCAAGATACATACATTTCGCCGCCATAGGATCAGCTCCTGCAAACAGAAGCTGTATGATCGGTTTTGCCAAGACTCCCATTCCAACGGCACACGGTATCGTGACAAGCATAGACATGCTGAGTGCCTGATTGAGAAGTCTGTTCGTCTTTTTCATATCATTTTGTGCATACGCCCCCGATATTCCAGGAATATATGCAATTCCAACGGATGCTGCAATGGCAAGCGGCAGATTTGTGAGGACCGTATACTGTCCGGAATATATACCGTAGAGCTTTGCCATCTCAAGCGAGTCCATTCCCTTCATCTTCATCACCACATAAAACACCTTCATGTCTATAGGTGTAAGCACGTTATATACCACCGCTGCCACCACGATCGGTGTTACAGTGGCAATGATTATCCTAAACAACTTTCCATAGGATTCTGTGTCCGGACTTGTATCGTTTTTCACAGACTCCATGATGCCTTTTCTTCTCTTCGCATATGCGAACAGTATAAATATCAATCCCCCAAGGACTCCGGCACCTGTTCCCATTGCACTTCCCGCAGATCCGTACTTTGCATGTTCTGTGGTTCCCGCAGCAAATGGTCTTGCTAGCATGTACGCTGCAATTATACTGACCGCGGCATTTGCAAGCTGCTCTATGATCTGGGATATAGATGTAGGCACCATGGTATTGTATGCCTGCAGATACCCCCTGAATATGGCTAGGAATCCTGATATAAATATGGTAGGTGCAAGTATCTTAAGGCTGAGCACAGCATTTGGCTGATCACTGACAAACCACTCAGCACCAAAGTATGTGATGAGTGCTGCCACAGCTCCCGCTATCACCACATATATAAATGTACAATAATAAATACGTCTGGCACTTTTGTACTGTCCCATTGCGATCTTGCCTGCAACGAGTTTCGATACCGCTGTTGGGATACTATATGTTGCTATCATGATGACCATTGCATATATGGCATATGCTGATCCATAATACCCATTTCCTTCATCTCCAAGTATCTGATACAGAGGGGATCTGTACAGCAGACCTATGATCCTTGATACGATTCCAGCGCCAGCCAGAATTCCCGCCTGAAGTGCCAGATTACTTCCTTTTCCTGATAGCTTGCCTTTCTTTTCCGCACCAGTGTTTGTACTCATATTTAACTCCTTATTGCCATTTCTATATCTATATTGTAAAATTCAAGTGTTGCATGCATGACCAAGTCTTGCATATGCGCCACTGAACAATTTCCACAAACTATATATATACCAATTTTATGCTGCTAATTCAACCATAATATTTATAATCACTTCATATATTATGACGCAATATACCACAAGGAGGTATTTTACTATGGAATATTCATCACTTCCAAAGGATCCTATGGTCCTCCTCAGTTTCATCAACACCAAGCTCCGGGATGACTATCCAAGCTTTGACGAGCTGTGCAGCTCTCTGTGTGTTGATGCAGATGAGATCAAAGAAAAGCTTGCATCAATCGATTATTCATACGATAAAGAGAAGAACAGATTTGTCTGAGGCAAATCTGTTCTTCTCTTATGTTAGACAGGGAACACAAACTGCTGCCACAGTCATTTTCCCCGCACCGTTATTCTATTTTTCGTCTTTCTGATGTACATCATCTGCCCCGACTGTTTCCTTCATCTCTTCCTGCTGCCTGTCACCAGTTTTTTCAGTTTCTGCATCATCCACAATGTTGCTGGCAAGCTTTTCGGCATCCGCCCTGCTTGCTACACTCTTCATGACATGCATAAACTTATCTATGATACTGATTGGATCGTCATCTACGTCATAATCATCAGATTCTTCTTTGCTGCCGCTCTGCCCATCACTTTTTCTCTCATATTCATAGTCAGGAAGATCCGATGGATACTGCAGCATATGCTGTTTCTGCTTGAGTTTCCTCTTGTTCTCCCTCTCTGCCTGTTTCTGTTGTGGAGTCTTCTTCTTGAATCTTATATCTTCCTCTTCCTCCGTTATATATACCGGCTCCCCCGTCTCCTCATCTATCCTTTTTATCTTTTCATATTCAGATGTCTTGAACGCGAGGTTTTTCTCCTGAAGTTTTGCCGTACATGACCTGTTAATATACATATAACAACATGCAAATACCGGAACACCGAGAAGCATGCCAAAGAATCCAAACAAACCTCCACCAACAATAACCGCTGTGAGCACCCAGAAACTTGAAAGTCCTGTTGTGTCCCCGATGATCTTTGGTCCGAGAATATTGCCATCAAACTGCTGAAGTATAAGTATAACTATCAACAGCACCAGACTCTTTATAGGATCTGCTATGAGTACGATAAAGAAACACGGTATTGCTCCGATTATCGGTCCAAAAAATGGTATTACATTTGTGACACCCACTATTACACTTATCAGAACTGCATAAGGCAGATTCAGCATCGTCGACACGATAAACATGATCATACCGATAATGAGTGAATCAAGTATCTTTCCATTGATAAACTGCCCAAATATCCTGTACATCTCTGCAAGACCATCAAGGATGCTATTTGCATTTTTCACATTAAATACCGCATATATTATCTTTTTACCCCTAGATGCAAGATATTCCTTATTTGCCATCACATATATAGAAGCCACTATACCGATCAGGAAATTGTACAGGAATTTAAGTCCCGAGAACACTCCGCTACCTATATTGACAACTATCTTGTCCACATTTGGCATGACTTTAGTGTTGAGCATATCCTGAATCTTGAGATATGCCGTGTTCATATATTTGTTGAGTTCATCCTCCGGTATATTGAGTTTCTGGAATTTCTCGTTGATATTCTCAACCATATGCTGCAGGTTGGTATAATATACATCCATGTTGCCCACCAGCTGTTTGATACTGTCATAAAGCTGAGGCACCACCAGCCATACTATCCCTGTTATGATTCCCAGAAATACTATGGTCGTGAAAATAACCGACAGTGTTCTTGATACTTTAAACAGTTTCTTTTTGTCTGAGATCACTCTGTCTTGAAAAATCGTGTGAAATAAACGGTCAAAGAATACTAGGATAGGATTCATGAGAAACGCTATAACTGCACCTACAATAATAGGTGCAAATGCACTTGATATATTGTCCAGTATTGCTCTAAATCCTGCCCACTGTTCAAGAATCTTGTTGAACAAAAGCCCGACCACTATAATTCCTATGACCGCCAGACTTACATTCAGAATTCTTTTCTTCTTATTATTAGTCGCCAACTTCATCTCTCCCATCCTTTAACATGAGCACATTATATTAGGTCTGTCTCTTATACACATCTGACGCTGCCGACGATAAGGCT
>URJU01000219.1 GCA_900548315.1 uncultured Coprococcus sp.
GCCTTATCGTCGGCAGCGTCAGATGTGTATAAGAGACAGCGCTGACACATCTGAGGACAACATTCTTGATGATGCAAGGCATCTTCTGAGAGAAATCTCTGAAAATCCTCCCATTGCATTCATGATCTCTGCAACTGTATTCTCAAAGAAATGTGACTGCATTCCTGTAGCTCCCACACTGCCTATCTCCTCCTTATCTGTGAGCAGACAGCATGTTGTCCTCTCCGGTGCCTCAGCCTCGATCATGGCAACAAGAGATGTGAACGCACACACTCTGTCGTCCTGTCCGTAAGCCATTATCATACTCTCATCTATACCGCAGTTTCTTGCCTTTCCAGCAGGGACGATCTCCAGTTCTGCCGAGAGAAAATCCTCCTCCTTCATGTCATACTTCTTTTCAAGAAGTTCAAGCACCGCTGCCTTTACAGCCTCCTTTTCCTTGCCCTCAAGCGGTCTGCTTGCAAAGAGTATATCAAGTTGTTCTCCCTCTATCACTGAATCAGCTCTCTTCTTCAACTGCTCCTGAGAGAGATGTATGAGCAGATCAGTCACACAGAAAACAGGATCATTTTTGTCCTCTCCTATGTTCACTGTCAAAACATCACCGTTCGTCTTTGCCACAACTCCATGTATGGCAAGAGGAAGTGTTACCCACTGATATTTCTTTATTCCTCCATAATAATGAGTGTCAAGATATGCAAATCCACCTTTTTCATACAATGGATTCTGCTTTACATCCATACGTGGGGAATCTATATGCGCACCAAGTATGTTCATGCCCTTTTCAAGTTTCTTTTTACCTATATTGAACATGGCAACTGTCTTATTCATCCATACTGCGTATACTTTGTCGCCGGTCTCAAGTTTTTCCTTATTTTTTATAACCTTTTTGAGATCTTTGTATCCATTTTCCTCAGCCTGTCTGACTATCTCCTTCACACATTCTCTCTCTGTCTTTCCATTATCCAAGAAATCCCTATAGTCCTTACACAGGCTCTCCAGCTCCTTTATCTCTTCTTTCTTGTACTTACTCCATGCATTTTTCTGTGTCATTTTCCTTACCTCCTGTAATTTTGAACATCAGCACCTTCTGACATGTGCTTTCAGCACACGGTGCAGGTTCACTCACTGTATACATCAGTGTCTATATTCCTTTCGCTCATCTTCATTGTGTATATTCGCAAAATGATGAGCATAGCTCCCAGGATCATTAAATAAAGTATATATACTGCAATAGACGGTATCCTTGTAAATCTGAACAACAGGTAACCCGCCCCGCAAAATACGATCGCAGCAGCGATCGCTATTGCCATATTGAAGAAAGCGTTCAGATTTCCTCTGAGCGCACCATACTCATCCTCCCAATCTATCTTTGGGTGGGTGGAATCCAACAAGATTCCAGTGTATGTACATATCGCAACACATAAAAATCCTATAATAACATAATATACGCTGTCAATAAAACTGCAATCCATGTATATACCAAGGATCACTGTGCTGATCGCCACTGTCACACCGCTAAATACCAGGCTTATCCATACTTTTACACGTATCTGCGTCCTGTATGCCATAGGTATATGTTTGATAAATGATATATGACTTCCCTCTCTGGTGAATGCCGTTGAAGCTATACTGTTCATAGCTGTTGCAAAAAAAGCTATGGCTGTCACTGCTATGAGTACCAATACATCAGAAAGGAAAAAACCTTTCTCAAATGTCGCCCTGAATCCCCTTATAGAATCAGCTGTTGCTGGTATTTTGAATAACGCCACAACAAGAATCGGCCATATTATATTTACAACAACACAATACTTTCTGTATGCCGGGGTTCTGACCAAGGTCTTGATCTCCTTGTCAAAATATGCCTTAAACTGTGTCTTTATGGCAAAACTCTCAAGCTTATCCTTCTCTCTGCGTCTTCGTCCGGATCTGCCGGTTGAAGAAACCAAATACACTCCCCTTAGATAAAGGACATTTCCCAGGAAAAGCAAAAGCGCTATACACACTACATTTGCAAGGACGAACAACAGCATATATATGATACTGTCACCCTGGAGTGCCCTAAGAAACAGCGGCACAGTGAAAAACACTTTGTTCATTATGTTAATAAATATATTGTCACCATTTTTAAGGCTGTCTATGTAATTATTTATATTTACAGAATCCATCTGTGCAAATGACCATATGAAGAGTCCTGCAAACACCACCATTGCAAGTCCCACCATAAAATCAACATTTTTCAAAAGCTTCGCTTTGCTTAAAAATGCCATGACTATGAGTGAGAATATACCGCAGTATACCAGCGGCAGCACCGGAAGAAGAAACACTCCTATTATGGATGTGATCACTGATACAGGTCTTATCTCCGCAGCCACAAAATAACCTATGAATCCACAGAACAAAACCATAAATTCCATAACGCTCTCAGCGAAATATGCGTGAGTAAACTTAGCAGCAACTAGCTCTGCAGGTCTTACCGGAAGCGGCAGCAGATGATCCAGATCCGACGAAAAATAAAGCAGATTGAATATGACCATTATGCTGAATATAACACCAAATACAGACATCAGCTGTATCACCAGATTCAGCCCCTCTGTCTGCCCACCAGCCTCCATGAGTGCCGCAGTCATTATGTAAACTATAAACCCAACAACAACACAACACGGTATCATGATACATCCCATGGCTATATAACCCATGACCTTGTATCCCTTTGCCTTCTCACCATGCTCCGGCATCTCCATGTCATTATTTCGACTGATCATCTTGAGCAAAGTTCTAAAATTCTTCATGCGTCATCTCCACAAAAATCTCCTCAAGAGATTTGTTCTTATGCTGGTCTTCGAGTTCTTCCAAAGTGCCCTGATATATATCTTTTCCTTTGCGGATCATTATTATCTTGTCACACAGTTTCTCCGCAACCTCAAGCACATGGGTCGAGAAAAATACACAGTTGCCAGCATCTGCGTGTTCCCTCATCATCTTCTTCAACTCGTACGCCGCGTTCGGATCAAGTCCTGTCATGGGCTCGTCAAGTATCCATACTGGCGGATTATGTACAAGCGCAGCTATGACCATCATCTTCTGCCTCATGCCATGAGAATAACTCACCATCTGTCTGTTCAGACTGTCCTCCATGCCAAAGCGCTCAGCCATCTGTTCGATGCGCATCTTTCTATCCGACACCGACACGCCATATATATCAGCGATAAAGTTTACATACTCAAGCCCGGTAAGTCTGAGAAAAATATCTGGATTATCTGCTATATACCCCACGGACTGTTTTGCCTCCATAGGTTTCTCCCTCATGTCGTATCCATTTATGACAACTCTGCCCTCGGTTGGCATGAGTATTCCTGTGAGCATCTTTATAGTGGTTGTCTTTCCTGCACCATTCTGCCCTACAAATCCAACGATCTCACCCTTGTTTATATGAAAGCTTAGATCGTCAACTGACACGAAATCTCCCCCATATACTTTTTTCAGATTTTCCGCTTTTATCATGTGTATAAACCCCTGTCTCTTATACACATCTCCGAGCCCACGAGACGCGTA
>URJU01000220.1 GCA_900548315.1 uncultured Coprococcus sp.
TCGATTAATATACTGTTGTTTTTTGTGATGGACCTTGGCCTTACAGTCATGCCGCTGATATTTCAGTCAGAAAAGCTGGAAAAGTTCCTGGCATATCTGCCGTTTGTGGCTGTGAATGAGATGGGTGAATGGAACATTGATTGGGGACATGCCGGAATATCAATGGGTATCGCAGCAGTTTATGGTGTGGCAATGATAGTAGCTACATGGACAGTATTTCGCAGGAGAGATCTGAGATAATGATAAAAAAGCATCGGTTCAACCGTGTTGACAAAAAGACTGTCAAAGTTTATTATTACTCTAGCTACGCAGTGCGCAGACGCTGCATATATGTGCAGTGACATGTGGCTGCTCAGAGAATGTGTAGAAAAGGAGTATAACGATGGGAAAGTACACAAAGGAAGACATATTGAAAAAGGTTAAAGAAGATGACGTAGAGTTTATCAGACTCCAGTTTACAGACATTTTTGGCGACCTTAAGAACGTAGCGATAACTGCAAGTCAGATTGAGAAGGCACTCAACAACAAGATAATGTTTGATGGTTCATCTATCGAGGGATTTGCCAGAATAGAAGAGTCAGATATGTACCTGTATCCTGATTATGATACATATGAGACATTCCCATGGAGACCACAGCAGGGGAAAGTTGCGAGACTTATATGTGATGTGTATAAGCCTGATGGAACACCTTTTGATGGAGATCCTAGATATGTACTGAAGAGAGCGCTTGCAGAGGCTAAAGAGATGGGATATGAGATGAATGTCGGCCCTGAGTGCGAGTTCTTCCTCTTCCAGACAGATGAGAATGGCATGCCAACTACAAACACATATGAGAGAGCAAGCTATTTTGATCTTGGCCCATTAGATTTTGGTGAAAATGCAAGAAGAGATATGGTTCTCACTCTTGAGCAGATGGGATTTGAGATAGAGGCATCACACCATGAGGTTGCTCCTGCACAGCATGAGATAGATTTCAAGTACGGAGAGGCACTTAAGACAGCTGACAACATCGAGACATTCAAGCTTGTTGTCAAGACTATAGCCAAGAGGCATGGCCTGTGCGCAACATTTATGCCAAAGCCAAAGTACGGTGTATGCGGCTCAGGTATGCATATGAATATGTCACTCCAGAAGGATGGAAAGAATATATTTGCAGATGAGAACGATAAGCTTGGTCTCAGTCAGGAGGCATATTGGTTCATCGCAGGTATCATGGAGCATATGAAAGAGATGACAGCCATCACAAACCCTCTTGTAAACTCATACAAGAGACTTGTTCCTGGCTACGAGGCTCCTATCTATATAGCATGGTCAGCAAAGAACAGAAGCCCACTTATCAGAATACCAAGTGCAAGAGGTGCTGGTACAAGAGTTGAGCTCAGATGTCCGGATCCAACAGCAAACCCATACCTTGCGATGGCTGTATGCCTCAAGGCTGGTCTTGATGGAATCAAACGTCAGCTTCCTGTTCCACCAAGTGTTGATACCAATATATTTAACCTCACAGCAGAGGAGAAGAAGGAACGTCATATCCATAGCCTTCCAGCAAACCTCAGAGAGGCTACACTTGCAATGAGCGAGAGTGAGTTTATGAGGGATGCTGTCGGTGGCCATATCTTTGAGAGATACACAAATGCCAAGATGGAAGAGTGGAATGAGTATACAAGACAGGTTACAGACTGGGAGATTTCAAATTATCTTTACAAAGTCTGATCTTTTACAATTCTAAAAAATGATGAGTGGTATAGGTAAGCGGTTCAGGGAATTGCTTACCTATATATTTGAAGAGATATAGGCACACGATTGAGAGGGCACAGATTTGGTAAATGTAATAGTGGTGTTTCCCAAAATAGAAGAGGCAAAAAGCGTAAAGAACCTGCTCGTCCGCCATGGAATAAGTGTAGCAAAGGTGTGTACAACTGGCTCACAGGCTGCCCAGGCAGCGGATGCCTGTGATGATGGAGTTATAATATGTGGATACAAATTCTCTGATATGATGTACACTGATCTGGAGAGCTATATCCCAAAGTATTTTGATATGATAGTTCTAAGCAGCAGGAAGAACTACGAGGAAGTTCGGGACAGCGGTGTGGTATGCCTGTCTATGCCTGTCAAATCGGCGGACTTTGTAAATACTGTATCTCTTACGATAGAGAATCTGTTGTGGGAGAGAAAAAAACGCAAGTCGCAGCCGAAGGAACGAACAGAAGAAGAAAAGAAAGTTATAAAGACAGCAAAGCTCAAACTTATGAATGATTATGAATACGATGAGCAGGGTGCCCACAGATATCTGCAGAAAAAAAGTATGGATCATGGAATCAATATAGTTGAGATGGCATATATGGTATTAAATAACACCGATTCATTCTGATGACTTTGCAGCTGTATAGAGAGTCTCAGATTGAAAGAACAAATATATAAGACTAAATTCTGGAGGCTCTTAATGCATTTCACGAAGATGGAAGGTCTGGGAAATGACTATGTGTACGTGAATTGTTTCGAGGAGAAAGTGTATGATCCACAGTACCTGGCAAGGCTGATAAGCGACAGACATCGCGGCGTGGGAAGTGATGGCCTTATCCTTATAGGCCCCTCTGACAAAGCGGATTTCAGCATGTCTGTCTACAATTCGGACGGTAGCGCTGCTGAGATGTGCGGCAACGGGATAAGATGCGCAGGCAAATATGTATATGACAACCATATGACAGATCGCAGAGATATTGCGATAGAGACTCTCGCCGGGGTGAAACACCTCCGTTACATATCTGGTGACAACGAGCAGTGTAGTATTATGGTTGACATGGGAGAGCCAAAGATCGGGTGCGAAATGTTCAACATAACAGCGGCATCTTCAGCAGAGCACATAGAAGAGACTATATGTGTGTCTGGAGAAACTATATCGTTCGTTCGGGTATCCATGGGAAATCCCCACGCGGTGGTGTGGACAGATGAGATCAGGATGCGTGCTGGTGATGTAGCCAGGATAGGTTCGGCGATGGAAAGACATGAGACATTCCCAGCCGGAACAAATGTGGAGTTTGTCAAAGTACTGGGACGTGACCTGATACAGATGCGTGTATGGGAACGCGGATCGGGTGAGACCTTGGCGTGTGGCACAGGCGCCTGCGCTGCAGCTGCTGCGTGTATGGCACGGGGGTATACAGGTGATGAGGTTACTGTACGACTTGTCGGTGGTGAACTAAGCATAAAATATGACAGAAAAAAAGATACGATATATATGACAGGACCGGCAAGAACTGTGTTTTGCGGTTGTGTTGATATAAAATTACAGGAGGAATAATATGTTTAAGGCAAATGAAAACTATTTAAAACTTCCGGGAAGTTACCTCTTCTCAACAGTTGGAAGAAAACAGAGAGAGTACAGTGCAGCTCACCCGGACAAGAAGGTTATCAGACTTAGTATAGGTGATGTTACTCAGCCTGTCTCTTATACACATCTCCGAGCCCACGAGACGCGTAGTAATCTCGT
>URJU01000221.1 GCA_900548315.1 uncultured Coprococcus sp.
TCGGAGATGTGTATAAGAGACAGATATTATAATAAGAGTATTCTGGCACGTGTGGGGAACGTTATACCTATAAAAGTGGGATTATGAGAAGACGTGAATATGATTCAGATCTCGATATATCCAATTAGAGTGGAACCGCGGAGATAATATTCGTTGATAATATATGTTATATAATATACGCGATATAATACTTCGTCTCTATATGCATATCATATGTGTATTGGGACGAAGTTTTTTGTTTACAATCACATTTGCCTATATTTATAGAAAGGACGATATATTTTATGAAGATTTTAAACACGCTCACGAGAAGAAAAGAAGAGTTTAAGCCGATCAATGAGGGCAAGGTCGGTATATATGTATGTGGACCTACGGTGTATGACTATATTCACATAGGAAATGCCAGACCTATGATAGTGTTTGACACTCTCAGGAGATATCTTGAGTACAAGGGTTATGAGGTCAATTATGTATCAAACTTTACAGACGTTGACGACAAGATAATCAAGCGTGCAAATGCGGAGGGTGTGGATGCCAGTGTTATATCTGAGAGATATATTGCAGAGGTCAAGAAAGACATGGCTGCGCTCAATGTCCGCGAGGCAACGACACATCCAAAGGCTACCGAAGAGATACCTGATATGATAGAGATGGTCAAGACTCTCATAGAGAAGGACTATGCATATGAGGTGAATGGAACAGTATATTTCAGAACAAGAAAGTTTAAGGACTATGGCAAGCTTTCAAAGAAGAACATAGACGACCTTCGTTCAGGCAACAGAGATCTTCTCGTATCTGGAGTTGATGAGAAGGAAGATCCACTCGATTTCGTTCTCTGGAAACCAAAGAAAGAGGGAGAGCCATCATGGCCATCACCATGGGGTGACGGAAGACCTGGCTGGCATCTTGAGTGCTCTGTTATGTCCAAGAAGTATATCGGTGATGTCATAGATATACATGCCGGTGGTGAGGATCTTATATTCCCACACCATGAGAACGAGATAGCCCAGAGTGAGGCGGCAAATGGCACGGAATTTGCAAGATACTGGATGCACAACGGTTTCCTCAAGATCAACAATGAGAAGATGTCCAAGTCTCTTGGCAACTTCTTCACAGTCAGGGAGATTGCCGAGAAGTATCCTCTTCAGGTCATCAGATTCTTTATGCTGTCAGCACACTACAGAAGTCCTCTCAACTTCTCGGCGGAGCTTGTCGAGGCATCAAAGAACGGTCTTGAGAGAATACTCACAGCAGTAGATAGACTGAAGTCAATAAACGGTACAGATGGTGATGTGGATAAGTCAGTGGCTGATGAGATGGATGCATTTGTTAAGAAGTATGAGGATGCCATGGATGATGATCTCAACACTGCGGATGCGATATCAGTTATATTCGAGCTTGTAAAGTATGCAAATGTAAATGTGACCGAGGGGTCGTCAAAGGCTACAGTGGAGCTTGTACTTAATACCATAGAAAAACTCTGTGACATACTTGGAATCATCACCGAGAAGAAAGAGGAGATTCTTGATTCAGATATAGAGGCTCTTATCGAGGAGAGACAGGCGGCAAGAAAAGCAAAGAACTTTGCAAGAGCAGACGAGATCCGTGATCAGCTAAGCAGCATGGGAATCATCCTTGAGGATACAAGAGAGGGCGTAAAATGGAAAAGAGCATAGACAGCTATTTTACTGAGATACTAGGAGTTACGTACACCAACCCTAGAGAGTATTCGCCGCTGTCACTGGCATATATAGGTGACAGTGTTTTTGATCTTCTCATAAAGACACTTGCGGTCACGAAGGACAATAAGCAGGCATACAAATATCACAAAGAAGTCAGTCAGAAGGTTAAGGCGGAGGCACAGGCTGGATATATCATTTATCTGCTCGACAATGGACTTCTCACCGATGATGAGGAGTGGATATACAAGAGAGGAAGAAATACAAAGACACATTCCACAGCCAAGAATGCCACGGTTGGACAGTACCGTATGGCGACCGGATTTGAGTGCCTTATAGGATATCTTTATCTAGATAAGCAGTATGACAGGATGTTTGAGATCACGAAAATGATACTGTCAATGCCAGATACTGATGATAACAAAGAGAATACTGCAGAGATACACACAGGAAAAAAGACAGAAACATGCAGTGAGACAGATGTAGACACGACCATAGAGACAGATAAATATGAAGAAGATACCGTGACGGTGGATGGAGAGTAATATGAGCAGAGAATTTGAGAATAACAACAATGAAAATGAAAATGCTGAGGAGGCATTTGTCATAGAGGGAAGAAATGCGGTGCTTGAGGCTTTCAGATCAGGAAAGACTATAGATAAGCTGTATGTCCTTGACGGATGCAGAGATGGCGTGGTGAACAGCATAGTCAGAGAGGCAAAGAAGCAGGACACAGTGATAAACTATCTCTCAAAGGATAAGTTAAATCAGATGTCACAGGCGGGAAAACACCAGGGCGTTATCGCCCACGCTGCTGCCTACAAGTATGCTGAGATAGAGGATATGTTTGCACTTGCAGAGAGCAGAGGAGAGGACCCATTTTTCTTCATACTTGATGAGATAGAGGATCCACATAATCTCGGTGCGATCATAAGAACAGCAAATCTTTGTGGTGCCCACGGTGTGATCATACCTAAGAGACGTGCAGTCGGCATCACAGCTACAGTTGTAAAGGCATCAGCGGGAGCAATCAATTATACCCCTGTTGCAAAGGTGACAAATATCAGCAAGACTATAGAAGAGCTGAAAGATAGAGGCATGTGGTTCGCCTGTGCGGATATGGACGGAGAACTCATGTACAAGTGTAACCTCACAGGTTCCCTTGGTCTTGTCATAGGTAATGAGGGAAGCGGTGTCAGCAGACTGGTCAAGGAGAAGTGTGATTATGTCGTATCTGTTCCTATGAAGGGTGATATAGACTCACTAAACGCATCTGTTGCTGCCGGAGTTCTGGCTTATGAAGTCGTAAGACAGAGGATGAACAAGTAAAGGTAGAGTATATGTATTCGGAATTATCAGATAATGAACTGCTGGAGCTTATAAATGACCATAAAGACAATGATGCCATGGAGACCCTGATAAAGAGATACGGACCTCTGGTGACAAGACAGAGTAGAAGTCTGTACATTATCGGTGCTGATGAGGAAGATCTCATCCAGGAAGGTATGATAGGCCTTGTAAAGGCTGTTAATGATTATAAGACAGATAAAGGTGCAAGCTTTAAGACGTTTGCGTTTATGTGTGTCAGAAGACAGATGCTTACAGCGGTTAGCAGCTCCAATAATCAGCGAAATACCCCGCTGAATCACTATATATCTATATACGGGGATGACAACAGTGATTATTCAAGTCCTCTTGACGAGATGGAGAGCGGAGTCATCACAAATCCTGAGGATATTATCTGTCTCTTATACACATCTGACGCTGCCGACGATAAG
>URJU01000222.1 GCA_900548315.1 uncultured Coprococcus sp.
CCTTATCGTCGGCAGCGTCAGATGTGTATAAGAGACAGTCCATATAATATTTAAATTTGCTCTAACATATATCGCCACTACTTATCACCATTATCCCCGGAATCCTCAGAATCGTGTCGTTCCGCTTTCTGCTCTGCAACCATTGCCTGCCAGTTGTTTCTACGTCCACCATCACTTCTTGTAAACTTGACTTTACCACTCTTTAGCATTTTCCCGGTTGCGACCTTACCTTTGATCTCCTGTTTATTCTGTTTCTCTGTCCTGTTCCTAAATCTATGTTTTTCCTCAAATTCATCCTGAACAACATGTTTGATGGGCTTTTTGCGTATAATTACATCGTCCTTCTTTGTTCCTTTTGAGGCAAACATCTTTCTCTCTTCCTCTGTAATCAATTCTATACTGTTCTCAGTTATGCGGATGAATCCATCTTTAAGCAGTTTTCCCACAGCCATTTTAAAGGCTCTCTTGCTTATACCAAATTCTTTTTCTATGACTGTTGTATCGGCTTTATCATTAAATGGAAGAACGCCATTATAAGACTCTATAATGTTCATTATCATCTCTGCATTCTCGCGAGTCTGAACCTTTGCTGGTTTCTGCAGTGTGAGATTCAGCTTACCATCTTCCCTCACATCCGCAACTCTTCCCTCAATCTTATCTCCAGGATAAATTGCACTGTGGATCTCCTTTCCCGGTATAAGTGCAGCATATTTATTATCCACCGCCACAAATGCACCGTACTCAGACTTATACTCTATTACTATACCTGATATCTCATCGCCTTGTTTGTACGGAGACTCACAGCTAAGGTATTCATACACCTTCATAGATACACACAGTCTGTCCGACTTATCCATGTACATCCTTACAAGATACTCTCTGCCCTCTCTGACCAGTCCCGACTGCTCTTTAAATGGAAGCAATATATCCTTCTCCAGTCCCCAGTCCATAAACGCGCCTATCTTGGTGGTGCCAACACATCTAAGCACTGCCATTTTCCCCATTGTAATATATGGAACCTTAACCGTAGCAATTATCCTATCGTCAGAATCCCTGTATATGAACACATTTATATGTTCGCCTATCTTCGCTCCATTTGGGATCTGTTTTCTTGGCAGAAGCACTTCCCTGTCATCATCTGCACATCCCAGATACACTCCAAATTCTTTTTCTCTCTTGATCACCAGATCGTTCCATTCACCTATTCTTATCATAGTTATACCGTCCTCTTATTGTAATATGCCTCAGTCATTTATCTGTCAATTCTCACTTCTCAGTCTTCAGTTCAAACTGAACAACACACTTTACCATATCTTCTTCATCGCACAAAAGTATCTGCTCATACTTTCCACTCCATGCTTTCTTAACCACTATAACATCATCTTTGACATATTGCATCTTATATTCTGCTCTCACGGCAATTATATCTGTTATATCCTCAACATATTCCTGCGCCAGTGCAATATAAGCCTCATTGTTCATATGATTATTGGAGTCTATCTGATATGACATGACTCGCCTGATGTCCACCTTTGTATACGTATCCCACAGCTTTATCTTTCTAGGTGCATATTCCATATCTATAGCTGGCTCCATTGGATATGCTGCTGCTACTTCCGCATCTATCTTTGCAGGGCGCATACTCTCCATGTCAACATAACTCCATATTGATGCCGCCTTTACTATTCTGCAGCCTTTATCATCCACCACATCTATATTTCTAAATCCCAGAGATGCCTTGAAGTCATATGCCCAGGTGCGCACCTTTATCTGCTCCCCAAGGGCAGGATACCTGTCCACCTCTATTTGCCACGACACTAGAAACCAGGCTCTCTTATGTTGTGCCAGATAGTCCAGACCTATCCCAACCTCCTCTGACTGCAATATGGCACAATCTTGAAAATAATTTGCTATTGTCGCCATTCCCGCTGTCTTTCTTCCTCCTGTCTCACTGTATCTAACTATAGCGTCATACGAATACATTTATGTTATACCCCCAGCGTAATTTCTATATAATTTTATACCCCATTTCTATCTTGTGGGCAAGCAAAAATAGCCATCCTGAAGGTATACAAAGTTATTTTGAATTTTTTTAAAAAAATACTTGCATTTTCCCTGGCAATAATATATACTATCATTTGTTGAGGCAATGGGCTATCGCCAAATGGTAAGGCACTGGACTCTGACTCCAGCATTTTCAAGGTTCGAATCCTTGTAGCCCAGCTTTCAAAAGACTTGAAATCATTTGATTTCAAGTCTTTTTTTATAAATTGCCAATGTTTAGTATAAACACTGGCTCACCCTCTTTGTTCACATAAAAATAGAGACATGTCTGTAAGCATCGACACGTCTCTATGATTCCCAACTAGTCTATTTAAATATTAAGCAGTTTTACCGCATTCTCTCCCATTATATTTCTTATGACCTCATCCGGAAAATGCAGTTTCTCTATATCAGTGATAGCCTCAGACTGATCCGACCAAGGACTATCCGTTCCAAATAGTATGTGATCCGCGCCATGCCTCTCCACTATCGCCTTAAACATATCCGCATTCATAAGATTCCATCTGTGTTCTACACCGCTCTTGTAACTTATCTGTCCATACGAAAATGCCGTGTCAAAATACACTTCTCTGCCACACAGTCTATCCAGCACATCCTGCCACATCTGCCACCCCCCCATATGAGCAAGCACCAGTTTATCTGGCTGAACATCATCCAATACCTCCTCTGCCATGGCGGGAGTGCAGTGTATCACATCCGGCAAACCTATATCTTGTCCTGCATGTGTCACCACAATAAGTCCCAATTCTGTTGCGTAACTTATTATCCTCTTATATCTTATGTCGTTAAAGAATGCCCCCTGGTAATCAGGATGGAGTTTTATCCCCTTAAGTCCTTTGTCACTTATATCTCTGAGTATTTCCTTATAATTGTCATTTTCCGGGTGTATGCCGCCAAACGACCACACATGAGTATCATCAAAGTGCTCATTTTCCTCCTGTGCAACTTCATTTATACTTTTGTACTGTTTCGGTGATGTAGCAACCGGGAGTACGACAGACATATCAACTTGTCTCCTCTCCATATCACCTTCGAGTCCAATAAGTGTTCCATCTGAATGTGGTACAGTCCCAGATCTTCCAGCTAAAAGTTCCACCGTCTTTGCTGCAATCCTATCCGGATAAGTATGTGTATGAAAATCAATTACCATTATTAATGTCACTTTCCTTTCAATGTTTATTCTAACCAAATGTATTATAACATTCACCGCCAAACATTGTATAGGGTTGAAAAACGTCGGATTTTTGTATAACTGTCTCTTATACACATCTGACGCTGCCGACGATAAGGC
>URJU01000223.1 GCA_900548315.1 uncultured Coprococcus sp.
CGCGTCTCGTGGGCTCGGAGATGTGTATAAGAGACAGTCCTCGTACTGGTCTGTCAGTCTTTCATACTCATCAAACTTTTCATTCCGCTCTGTAAGATCGGACTGCAGCGCAATAACTTTTCTTCCCTCATGTCCAATCCTTCCTGCAAATTCAATTAATATACATCCAAACACCAGTATCGTAGCTATAACGGCTGTCACAATGTAGAATTCCATATTTGAGGTTCCATACTCCTCAAGAACATAATCTTTGTCTGTAAATACACCACACACATACTCTGTTCCAGACACAGACGCCTCACTGACTATTCCGCCCAAATCTTCCATATAGAGTTCAAATTCCGCCTTAGATGATATATACTCCAGACTCTTTGTTGTATCATCATCCTTCATATACAGCACTCTGCCATCTTTGAGAATGAATCCCCAGGTAGTTCCGGATACCGGCACAGAATGTCTTATGAAATGTATCATCGCATCCTCCGACTTTCCAGACAGCCCGTCTGCAATAATCTGCGCTGTGCTGTCCTGTTCATTCTTAAACGAATATACAACATTGTCCCTGTTGTCCATGATATGATATCCATAATATATGATCTCAAGCAAAATGGTGACCAAAACAACTACAAATGCTGCCACCAGTCTTCCCCTGTACGTTTTTTTATTTTCTTTTCTCTTCTCTGTATTTTTATCTGTAGATCTGTCCATCATCTGGTCTCCTCATGTGCACCTGCCAGCTCATCCTCAGGATAGTTGACAAATCTGCGTACCTTATCTAGTCCGTGTGTAAACCGCAGAAAATCGCTCCTTACTACGCCCACTGCCGTATCCCTTTCATCTGAAAAAGTCTGCATCTTCCAGCTGCCATTTGACTTCATGGAATTTATTATTCCGGCAAACCTGAACCAAAATACAACAAAATTGTAAAGTGGCAGCAGAAATATCAGATAAAATTTTCGCACGTAGTATCTTCTAAGCTTTTTAAAAGGCTTTAAAAACAGGCTTATACATATATAAAGAAGTGCTGTGGTAAAAACATACAGCATGTACATAATGATGACCGACTGTATGATAAGACTAAATGGGTAATTCACAAATCCCAGACATATTAATGCGAAGTACCATATCATTCGCGGAAATGCAAATGTATGATCAAACATGACAAGTCTAACTATGAAATCCGAAAAAAATCCCCTGACCACATTCATTCTGTTCTTCATGAACATATGGACAACCTCTATCTCCCCACGCTGCCATCTCTGCCTCTGGATATACAATCTGTTCACGTCTTCTATCGGATCAACGTAAAATATCGCCTCACTGCAGAGAACCACCCTTTCACCAAGCACATCTCTTATCTGAAATGTTACGTGTGTGTCCTCGCACACTGTATCCGTATTGTACATATTGGTTCTCATGATGGTGGAACGTCTGAACGCTGAAAAAGCACCGGAAAGTGTAAATATGTTGTTGAATTCCGACTGAAAATTTCTTCCGGCAAGAAAAGCCTGGGCATACTCAAAAAACTCAAGTTTTCTGAGCAGACGAAGTCCGAATCCCTTTGTCTCGTCTATCATCTCAGGATTTGTCATGATTGTACCCGTCATACAGTCAATATCAGCGTTCCTCTCAAACTTTGCGACCATATTTCTTATGGCATCCCTCTGCAGAACACCGTCACTGTCTATATGGATCACATATTTGCCAAAGCTGTTGAAAAGCCCAAGGTTCAGTGCCTTAGACTTGCCCTGCTTTGAATTTACCCAGTTCATGGTAAGTTCCGGAAACTCCTCCTGACACTCGCAGAACACTTCAAAGCTTCTGTCTGTACTCATGTTGTTGACGACAAGTATATATATCTTATCATTTGGGTAACTTGAATCATTTATTGACTTGATACACCGTCTAAGACTGTGCTCTTGATTGTACACCGGTATTATCATGGTTATCTCAGGTGAAAAGTTTACTGCCTTCTCCTTATGTGATACTATCTTTTTCTTTATCAGTATCACAAAGTTGCCTATGGTCGGAATGATCTCCATAACTATAGGTATGATGACCCAGGCTGCCCAGAATATAATAGAACTATGAAATATCTGCATTATGTGCGTCAAACTTAAAACCTCCAACCTTCTGTCTTATTATCTGCGACTTTGTAAATACAAAGAAATATAGTGCAACCGTGCATGCATAGAACACAAGACGCCCTATTATCGTATGGGCAATGAAGTATGCACTTCCTCCAAACATATATATTATGAGGCAGATCACAAATATCCTAAGTACATTTGACACAAATATCGCAAGTCCTCCCACTACGCTGAGCACGCTTTTCTCATATGTGTGATACAAAGGAAAAAACCACAGGAGCGCCCAAAATGCCAGTATCTCTATGATGCCTGAGCACTCATAGTCTATATACATTGAAAGGTTCGTATCCCCTGTGGATATAAATATTATATTTTTGTTGAAATAAGACTCGTATGTTCCAGTCATATCCCCAAACATCCCTGCCACTGCGGATACTGCTTTTTGCAGTGGGGCAAGAATGACCGGCTCAACCAGTATAAGCATGTATATAAAGAGACCCACACTGCCTGCAATGAAATACCAGAATTCGAGTTTGCCACGTTTTAGAACCGTAAGCACATATATCCATATAATAAACGTTACGATCAACAGTATGTTCATCCTGTGTTCTGTCTCCTTTTCACATAGTAATTTCAATTATTATACGAGGGTTTACCTCTTCTTTCTTCTGCACACAAACACTCCGCCGGTTGCAAGTGCCATCGCCATAGCTGCCCCTGCCCACGGACCTGTCGGAGTTCCGGTTATGGTTACGCCTTGCGCGCCGATATTAGGGTTGGACACTGTGATAGTCGCCCCCTGATCAATGTTTATACCCAGATAATCAGCCAGTTTCTTCATTGATATTGAAAACTCTATCTCATCACCCTTTCCCGTCTCAGTGTGTGCTGCATCATAAACCGTAAATGCCACATCGCCATCTATATCAGTATAGTAACCTGCAAACACACCAAAATTCCTGTGTATTCCCTCACCTAGATTATACATCTGTCCCGACCAGTTGATCGAACCGTCTGAATTCACAGGTAATACATTGAGAACACACTGTTTACCATCTACTGTAATGTTCCAGAACTGGAACTGCATCTGTGATGTGTACAGGTCATTCATGGAAAAATGCACATACAGCCTGTCGCCATCTATCGCAAGCTGTCCCTTGTGAACCGAATAGCCATTGTTGCTGTTATATGTTATATCAACAGATGGATACCTGTCTCTTATACACATCTGACGCTGCCGACGATAAGGCTC
>URJU01000224.1 GCA_900548315.1 uncultured Coprococcus sp.
AAAGAACACCATGGGGGCATTTCACGGTGATACGGTCCTCATACGCGCTGATGAAAGACCGAAGGGTATGAAACAGGAGGCAGCGGTCATAAAAGTTCTTGAACGCGGTATGAAAAAGATAGTCGGAGTATACCAGAAAAACGAGAATTTTGGATTTGTCATCCCGGATAACCTCAAAATAGATGGAGATATCTTTATTTCTAAGGCAAACTCTATGGGTGCTATGGCGGGGCATAAGGTTGTGGCAGAGATCATAAGTTATGGAGATAAGGTTAAGTCTCCAGAGGGAAAGATCATAGAGATCCTCGGTCATATAAATGATCCGGAGAGTGATGTTCTGTCTGTTGTCAGAGCTTTGGATATACCGGTTGATTTTCCAGATGAAGTTATGGAGAGTCTTGCTCAGATACCAGACTCAGTCAGCACATCGGAGATGGCGGGGAGAACAGACCTCAGACATCTTCAGACAGTTACGATAGACGGCGAGGATGCAAAGGATCTGGATGATGCCATAACGCTTTATGAGAAAGATGGAATGTACAAGCTTGGAGTGCATATAGCTGATGTCACCCATTATGTTAAGGAGAATTCTCCGCTTGACAAGGAGGCACTCAACAGAGGTACGAGTTGTTATCTTGTGGACAGGGTCATACCGATGCTGCCGCATAAACTTTCAAATGGTATATGCTCGCTGAATGAGGGACAGGACAGACTCGCTCTGAGTTGTCTTATGGATATAGATACAAATGGACGAATAATTGGTCACAAGATATGCGAGACGGTTATCAATGTAGATCGCAGAATGTCATACACAAGTGTATCAGCCATAGTTGAGGATCATGATCCTGAGGAGATCAAAAAGTACGAGGAACTTGTTCCTATGTTTGAGCTGATGCTGCATGTGTCTGATCTGCTCAGAGTAAACAGAAGAAAACGTGGTTCGATAGATTTTGATTTTGATGAGTCTAAGATAAAGATAGGTTCAGATGGAAATGTGGTTTCCATAGGGGTATATGAGAGACGCAGATCCAACGAGATAATAGAGGACTTTATGCTGGCAGCAAATGAGACTATAGCAGAGGATTATTTTTGGCAGGACATACCATTTGAGTATAGAGTTCATGAGACTCCAGATGCAGACAGAGTTGCGCAGCTCGCTCTTCTCATCAGCAATTTTGGAATGTACTTTAAGGCGTCAAAGGAGAATATCCACCCGAAGGAATTCCAAAAACTTCTTGACAGGATAAAAGGTGAGCCTTATGAGAATCTTGTCAGCAGGATGGCACTTAGAACCATGAAGCAGGCGAAGTATTCGACAGAGTGTACAGGACATTTTGGACTTTCGTGCAAATATTACTGCCATTTTACTTCTCCTATAAGGAGATATCCGGATCTGCAGATACATCGTATAATAAAAGAAAATATACATGGCAGGCTTGACCAGAAGAGAATAGAGCATTATAGTATGATCCTTGACAGAGTTGCAGATGATAATTCACGCAAGGAGAGAAGGGCCGAGGAGGCTGAAAGGGATGTTGAAAAGCTCAAGAAGGTAGAATATATGTCAGCTCATATAGGAGAGGTGTATGACGGATTTGTGTCCGGAGTTACCAACCGAGGCATGTTCGTGGAACTTCCGAACACAGTGGAAGGATTTGTAAATGTGTCAGATATGCTTGATGATTATTACTATTTTTCCCAGGAAGATTATGCTATGATAGGTGAGGGTACAGGCAAACAATACGCAATAGGAAACCCGATACAGATAAAAGTCAAGAGCACTGACAAGATGACGAAATCAATAGATTTCAGTATTGTATATAAAGGAGAGGATAGATTTGTCAAAGGAAAGAGGAAACACTCTCATCGCAAATAATAAAAAGGCATATCACGAATATTTTATAGAGGAGAAGTTTGAGGCTGGAATTGAACTTGTTGGAACGGAAGTAAAATCCATAAGACAGGGACATTGCAGTATCAAGGAGGCATTTGTGGGTATAGACCATGGCGAGGTGTTTGTATACAGGATGAACATCAATCCTTATGAAAGGGGAAATATATTCAACAAGGATCCGCTCAGAACACGCAAACTGCTGCTACACAGATATGAGATCAACAAGCTTATTGGTCAGCAGAAGGTTAAGGGATATACCATTATGCCGCTTAAGGTCTATATAAAAGACGGCCTGGTCAAGATGGAGATCGGTCTTGCAAGAGGTAAGAAACTCTATGATAAGAGAGAGGATATTGCCAAGAAAGACATGAAACGTGAGATGGAGAGAGAGTTAAAGAGTAGGAACAGAGAGTGAGATATTTTGTCAATTTTCTGTGAAATATAACTATTTGTTGGAAAAGTCATCCTGTATATGTTATACTAGTAGGGTGTTGAAAATTGTAATTGATTTTCATATAATACGAATTGTTTGGAGAAGTGAGTTATGAGTCAGAGTAAAGTGGATCAGAGAAAGTATGAGAAAAAGCACCGCAAGGAGATATTGCGTAAGCAAAAGATCAAAAAGGTTGTAGCGGTTACGGTAACTATAGTTGTGATAGCTGCAATAGTTGGAAGTATAGCTGGGGTTAAGATATACAAGGCTATTCCAAAGTATGTTGAGGCATCGGGACTTAACAGTTATATTGATAAGGCATATTCTGAGAGTGGATATGATTCTCTGTTCCCAGCTACAAGCACAGATGCTGAGGGGGACGGGGCAGACTCAGAGGAGAGTACAGATGCTACATCTGAATCCGATTCAAGCACAGACACTGCTACATCTGAAGATACAGCTGCAGAGACAGACAGCAGCGAGCAGTAGCACATAATATGAATATATAATGCGTATTTTGCATAATATATAATAATCAGTTATCACTGATCACTAATCAGGGGTTGACTGGTTTCGACAGGGGTTTTGAAACTATGGAAGCCATCCGTGGACCAGAGCCACGCTAAAAGCTGGACAAAAAATAAACGCTAACGATAATTTAGCATACGCTGCCTAAGGGCAGTCGTCATCCTTTAGGAACGCCGAGCCTTTAGGAATGGCGTCGATTTTCGGCAAACTCTTGCATCTAAGCTTTGCGATGTAAGAAAATCCATGAAGCTACTGAGGGCTATAGCATGTTAGTGGGCGATAGGTCGAGGGAATGTTAAAGCACTGACTGTGATGGAAGAAACTGTAGTGAATGAGCTTTTGGACGCGGGTTCGACTCCCGCCAGCTCCAGTAGCACCGTAGCTTTACGGTGCTATTTTTGTGTATAATCTTAAATTTTTACTTGCATCTATAAATCTGTTGTGTTACTGTCTCTTATACACATCTGACGCTGCCGACGATA